>CALZJE010000001.1 GCA_945787715.1 uncultured Ectothiorhodospiraceae bacterium
GTTTGTGCACTTCACTGTGAAGCAAAACCGCTAATCGATTATTATAAACTAACAGCCGAAGCAGATAGTGCGTTTACTGTTTTTTCAAATGAAGAGATTAAACTCATAATTTCAGGAATTGGGAAAGTCGCAACTGCTGCTGCAATGGCGTATTTGTACGCAAAAGATGGTGAGCGAAAGAGTGTGGGTTGGTTAAATGTTGGCATTGCAGGACATAAAGATTTTTCGATAGGGAGCTTACTGAATCTAAATAAGGTAACTGATGCTGTATCGTTGCTAAACTGGTACCCCGCACGTTTGCCTAATATTGATTGCGAAACATCGTCCTGTATAACGGTTGATATGCCTGTTGATGTTTATGAAAGTCAAAGTGTTTACGAGATGGAAGCCTCAGCGTTTATGACGACCGCCTTACGTTTCTCCTCAAATGAACTCATTCAGGTTTTAAAAATAATTTCAGACAATGCAGATAATCATGTTGAGAATATTAATAAGTCGATGGTTAAGGTGTTGGTCACGAAAAATATAGAGGGTATCAATGCTGTGATTTTTGCATTGCAGCAGCAGATTCGCGAGTTTAGTGTTATCTATGGGGATGATGAGTTGTACCTGAAATGTATTGAGAAATGGCATTTTAGTCAATATCAAAAAAACGTATTGCAAAGGCTTTTGCAACGATGGAGAGCGCTCACTAATGACACGCAACTCAAAGTGTTAGAGGAATGCAAGGATAGCAAAGCAGTTATTGCATTGTTGGAAGGTGAGCTTGAGCAATGCACTGTTGAGTTTTTATAATGATTCAAACCATATACATTGAAAAAGAGATTATTGATCACCCGAGAGTTGAGCAGCTTCTTGCGCGCTTTAAAAGTGCAGAAAAAATTGTCTGTGATCATTATGGGGAAATATTTAACCGTAAAGCTCAAAACTTTCGTTTCCAGAAAAAAAATCCGGCTTTAATTCTGGCTAAAAAACATAAAGGTTATGTGCTTCCATCACCTGATGCTTACGGTATAGGCGGCGATAAAAATTACTATTTTTCTCACATGATGAATTGTATTTATGATTGTCGCTATTGCTTTCTTCAAGGGATGTATCGCTCAGCAAACTATGTGCTATTTGTGAATTATGAAGATACTCACAATGAAATTCGTCGTATTGCCAATGAACATCCAGATAAAATTTGTCATTTCTTTTCTGGATATGATTGTGACAGTTTAGCACTAGAACCAGTAACGCAGTTTGTTGAAAACACATTGCCTCTATTTGATGAATTAGCCAATGCATGGATTGAGCTGCGTACTAAGAGTACACAGGTGCGTAGCTTATTGGACAGGCCTGTTGTAAAAAACTGTGTTGTTGCTTTCAGTCTATCTCCTGACAACATCGTAAAAAATCTAGAAGATAAGACGCCTTCATTGCAAAAACGTATTGAGGCAATGAAAAAGTTGCAGGATAAAGGCTGGGCGTTGGGGTTGCGATTTGATCCCTTAATCTACAGTGATAATTATCAGCAAAGTTATTCAGAAATGTTTCAACAGGTTTTTGATGCAATTTCATCAGACAAGGTACATTCGATAAGTCTAGGAAACTTTCGTATGCCCGAGAAGTTTTTTAAAAATATGATTAAGCTCTATCCTGACGAGAAAATGTTTGCTGGTCCTTTACTTGAAAAAGACGGGATGACTTCTTATCCCGATCATCTTGAGTATGAGATGATGAGTTTTTGCGAGCAGAAAATTTTAGACTTTATTCCTGCTGAGAGGTTTTTTCCATGCCATTAAAAGGTAAAACTTTTATTGTCACTGGTTCAAGCCGAGGTATCGGTGCTGCGATTGTTGCAATGTTGCTTGAGCAGAGCGCGAATGTTTTTGGGCTAAGCCGTTCCACAGGTGCAATCAATCACGAAAACTATCGCCATGACAATATTGATTTTAACCAAACCAAAGAGTTGGAAGGTAAGCTAAAGGCTTACATAAAAACCATTGATAAAATCGATGGAATCATCTGTTCTGCAGGCGTTGGCCGTTTTGGTGGAATAGAGCAGTTTTCTTTCGCGCAAATGCAATCAATGATGAATGTGAATTTTTTATCGCAAGCTTGTCTGGTTCGTTTGGTACTACCTAAAATCAAACAACATGATCGTGGTGATATTATTTTTATTGGCTCTGAAGCTGCGCTTGAGGGCGGTAAAAACGGCGCAATGTATTGCGCCAGTAAATTTGCAGTAAGAGGATTTACCCAGGCGCTTCGTGAAGAGTGCAGTAAAAGTGGTGTACGAGTCAGTTTAATTAATCCAGGGATGGTAAAAACCCACTTTTTTGATGACTTGAGTTTTGAGCCAGGTGGTAATGAAGATAATTATATTGAACCACACGATGTCGCAGAATGTATAAAGCTTATCTTGTCCTCACGTCCAGGTACTTCGTTTGACGAAATTAATTTATCACCACTCAAAAAAGTCATTAAATTCAATCATGGAGATTAAATAGCATTTTTGGCTGACAAATCCTGTATGGTTGAAATATAATTAACGCTAGTAGGCTGTCGAACTTAGGATTAATCTACTGCGGAAAGTCATTTTGTTCAATAATTAAGCATTCAAAATGACATTACCTTGTTACGATCAGCTAAGTCCGACAGCCTTCTAATTGAATCTGTTTTCCAAGGATAAAAAATCAATAGAATTACTTAAGAAATAGATTATCGGCTAATTTAACGTCTAAGGGAGGCGGTATTATGAGGTTTAAAAACTATTTGAAACTGTGTGGAATATTATCCATATCATCCGTTGTTCTGTTCACCGGTTGTGCTACAACACCATCAGGTGATGCTACTGAAGGGAGCAATGTATCGATAAGTAATGCGCCAGACCAATCTCAACCTAATACGCCGTTGGCGCCAGTTGTCGCGCTCGGTGAGCCAAAAGCCGAACCAGAACAAGAGCCAATGCAAGGTACTGTGGCTAGCGTGTTGAAGAAATTTGAGACTAATCGATTTTCATTATATTGGCGGGAAAAGAACTCTTACACATATTTCATTGGCGATGAGCTAGATGCTGAATATAAACCCAATGAGAAGAGATTGATGGTAAGAGATAGAGCAGCTGAGCAAGGCTTGGTTTGTGTTTATGATGAGAGTGGTGCTCTACGAAAATCAGAAGGTATTGCGGTTGAAGAATCAGAAGCTAAAGATGCTTGTTCTAAACTAATGCTTGCACTTGATGATGATATGAGTGATTGATATTGCTTTAACCTAAAAGTCAGTTGGTCCCTGGATTATCGCGCACCAACAGTAGGCGCATTAGGCGAACATTTGATTCGCCGAGCCATATGCGAAAAGATTGATTCACCTATCAGGTGAACGCTAATCTCGTGTACAACTGATCTTTCTAGGTTTATCATTAGTCGCTGTAGAAATACAATAAACGCGGATTAGATATCCGCGTTTTTTATTACACCTCGAAAAAGTAGTTAGACGAAAGGAATTTTTGAAATATGTTTCAATCGCTGAAAAGCCGCTACCAGAGCAAGGACAAATCACTTATTACCAATACGGTAGCACTGGGTATCGTTTTACTGGGTTTGATTACGCCAGTTGGACGTGAGCAAATTCTCGCTGTTGGGCTATTTGCGCTTTCAGGAGCGGTAACCAATTGGCTAGCTGTACACATGCTTTTTGAGCGTGTTCCACTTATGTATGGTTCTGGCGTTATACCTAATCGTTTTGAAGAATTTAAATCAGCGATCAAAATACTAATAATGAATCAATTTTTTACGGAAGATAATTTAAAGCGATTTATCGCCGATGAAGAGGCTTCTATTGCAAGTTGGTTAAAGCCTGGACAGTTAGTTGAGAAAATTGACTATGATCGACTATTTGATCGTCTGGTTGATGCAATTATGAATTCATCATTTGGTGGAATGGTAGCCATGATTGGTGGGGTAGAGGCTTTACAAGGTCTCAAAGATTCATTTATTGAAAAGATAAAGGTTTCACTAAACGAAATGGTTGAAAGTGACAGTTTTCAGAGCTCTGTCGCAGGTAGTATTGATACTGATAAGCTCAGCGCTGATATGGCTGGAAAGATTGAAGCCATTGTTGATAAACGTTTGGATGAACTAACGCCAGATTTGGTGAAAGGTATTGTTCAAGATATGATCAAAGAACATTTGGGCTGGTTAGTTGTTTGGGGTGGTGTTGTTGGTGGTTATATAGGATTATTAGCGAGCGGATTGATGTAACACAAATCAACTTTGTCATTACGAAAAAAAGCCCCGAAAGGGGCCTTTTTTTAATCTAAAAATATCAGCTAAATTGAAAAGCTCTTGCTATAAATTCTTGTTTAACCAATTTTTTCAGTCTTATGCAGCGTTTGAAAGGACAAATGTCGCAATAGTTGTATACACTGTAAGCACACAGACTGCAGTGATCGATACGCGAACAATTTCACCCTTTACATCTTTACCTTTGAAAGCCATAAATTCATCCCCCCAAGTTATTAGTTTCAAACAATGTTGGCCTAGTATAGATTGATGTTCCAAGGCTGACAATAGGAAAAACCTATAAATTGGCTCTGGTATAGTGTTAATTTGATCGCTGCCTATTTTTGATCGTAAGCTGAGCGACAAGAGAGTATAGCCCTCCTATCATTCTTTTTTGATCTAGAAAAGAGCAGACATTAACTCTTTGCTGAGTTTAGTGGATAATTTTTTAATTGAGCGAGATTCTGCTTCTTTCATATCCGTTGACGTGCCTTTTGTCTTTGCCTGAAATGCTTTAACCACTCGACCGGTTTCATCTTTTATTGTGATGTCCCCCGAAGTATGCGAGTAAATTGTGTTGCCTCTATCTACATTGTTTGTGGATAAATTGTAGATAATTTGCACATCTGACTTGCCATCTGTGCTAATCCTCATCCCTTTGTTAGCTAAACTTGCGATTAGCGCAGTTTGAAAGTTGGAATTTGTTTTATTTTCCGACACCACAGAAATAGACATTTGTCCAATGCGCTCATAAACCAGCGCGACAAACGCTTTAATTTCATCGGTTAATAGAGGTGAGGTTTTTGAGGCAGGCGTAAGGGCATTATGTCTTGCTTGCAAGTCAGCACGTTGGTCCACAAGAACTAATGCTGGCGCTACTAAACGAAGCGCGCTCATGCCGTGAGGATCTTCAATTTTAAATTTCTCGGCATAATTATCTATCTCCATATCAAGATCATTAATTTGACGTCTAAGCCCTTGTAATTCCTTTACAACATCAAGTTGTACGAGTGTAGAAACTTGCTTGCCACTTTTATAACTGTCTTCTTGGGTAACATGGGTAAGTGTGAACTCAGGTACTTTACTTTTGACAGCCTGGCGAAGATTTTCGGTTAGGCTGCTAACTCCGTCTTTCATAGATTCTTTGATTTCTTGATCCACTTCTCCACTTACATTGACTGATATTTGTTTAATCAATTCGACGCGCGCGATATCTTTTGCTCTTGCTGCAGCACCCGCTTCGTTACCACCAAATATTTCAGCAGAACCGACGCCATAAAGAAAACCGGGCTGAACAGGTGTATTAAGAATCCAGTCTGGTTGCCCGCTTTGTTTGACTTTTTTCACATTTTTCGAGCTACCGCAACCTGTAATGACTAAAGAAAAACTAATGAGCAGGAGAGCAAGGAGTAATGTATTCTGAGTCGGTGTGTATTTTTTTGTCAGCTTCATGACTGTTTGTGCCTTTAGAATTTGAAACAAAACAGCCGAGACTTTTATTTAGCTCGGCTGTTATTTAATAATCAGACCTTATAGCCCAAAACTGCTGCGCTCCATAAATTTCTTGATTTTTTTAGTGCCGCTCCACGCTTCACGTGTTGTTTGCAGGTTGATCAATTTCATGTCAATTTGATAAGAGGTGACACGTTTACCTTCCAATTGATCAACAAATGAGTTGATAGATCCCGATAGGGCGAAGTTTGCTCCCATCTCTTCACCCATTTCCATACGAGTCTCTTCTGAAGCATTCATATCTTGCTGTCTTAACTCATCACGTATACGTTCACGCTCATCACCGCTGACAATAAATTCAGCCATACCGCTGCGCATGACTGCACGTTTTATATCATTCACAAAAGTATCGGTTGCGATATGCTCATGAGATTTGTTTTTGATGCGTTGAATGGTAATCGTTGGCTCTTTGCCGGGAAACTTTTTGTTGAAACGTTTTAGCCATGGATATGAGAACATATCATCCACCATCTCTTCGGCGACCAGGCGAGAATCTTCATCGTTCCATTTATCGGTTAAAGCCATCTCTTTATCTGCTGCAACTCGGGTGGTTTTTGTGCCGCCGCAACCAACGATAAATGTTGATAAGCAGATGGCGGCTGCAATCACTTTCAATGACTGTTTGCCAAAATTTATATTCATTCTTAACTCCTGTTGATAAATGTAGTTAAATAACTTGTCGACTATTTTTGTTGCTTAATATCCAGTGGCGAACTGTAATTCGTTCTTAGTTGACTTCTTCTTTAATCCAGATTTTACCTACCTGTATTTATTATATTAGTTGCAATTTTCTCTTTTTTCTCAATTTTTGCAGATTGGGTGTCACTTGTGATTTGATGAGCAGAAGCTGAACGGTTTCGCATGATGTATAGTTCGCCTTTTTTGACATTGATCTTTTGAGTGGTGTCTTTGAAGATGCCAGTACCTTTTGCGTTCTTAGTCACTATGCGAAGTTTAGTATTGCCTTCTTCCAAGGGGATGCGTTTAATTTTGATTGCATACGGTAGGGTCAACCAATTTCTTGTTTCAGCCTGACTAGTTGCTGTATTGACTATTTTTCCTAACAAGCTGACAAGTTTTTTTGCATCGTCGCCTCCGAGTTGGCCTGCGACCGAAGCGCCGGATTCACCGATAAGGGCTTTAACAGTTTCTCTTGCCAAAGCCATTTGTAGATCAGCACCTGAATTAACAATTTGCTCTTGTAAGGCAAGCTCTGCGAGTGATTCTGCGAGAACCATTTTGCCTTTGTTCTGTCCATTTACCCAAACCTCTGAACTGCTGAAAGCTGCAGGTGAGGGGCGATAATAAGGAACTGTTATACGAGTTCCCAAAGTGCCCAATGCGTTTATTAAGCCGATTTGTTCAGCCAGATCCCATGCTGGACCAACAGAAAAACTTTTAGATAAAAATCCCTGCATTGATCCGACAACTCCACTTGTATGATAATTTCTTAAGATATCTAACATGCTTTTATCGGCGTACATGGTATAAAACCAACTAAACTGATCGTGTCTTTCTTTGGGGTTGCTAGAGTATAAAGGAGCTACAATTAATTTCCGAGATCGATGATCTACAGAAAGACGTATGTTCATCTCGTCTCGTTTGGGGATCATTCCTAAATGCTCGATAATGAGAAGTTGAGGCGCGCCTTTTTTAAAGTCTTTTAAATGATCCCTTTGTTTCTGAGAAAGCTTTTGTTTTGCAAGCCTTGGCCAGTCATTTTCGTAACCACCCGCCCACTGCATTAAGCGAATCGTGTCGAACCAGGCTTGTGATGTAATTTCACTGCCTAGGAAGTATTGGTCAGCGTACCCATCTTCATAAAGCTGTGCGGCTTGTTGATAGGCAATGCGTGCGTCATCATATTCATTATTAGCTTCGAAAACAGCACCTGAAATATAACGAATATAGGCATCTTCGCGGAATTTTAATGCGTCAAGATCAATTCCACCACTAAGTGTTCGGTAGATTTCGAGTAGTTGGCTGAATAGTTTTTTCTTTTTGTCTTTAGCCTCTTGATAGGTTCCCTCTTCGTTCCGTATTGCCCTTAATAAGATATCAACTCTTCGATACTCTATTCTTGCTCCTTCCAGCATGGATTCAGCATCGGATTTGTTAGTTGCTTTTGCTGCAAGGTAAATAAAATTTAATGCTTTATAATAATGGATGAACGTGCGTTCAAATTTTGTTCCTCGATACTGCCCCTGCCTAGGGCTTGTTAGTGCAACGGATAGTATGTCCTTGGAGCGAGTTGTTTCCAGTTCTTCACCAATGCTGGCAGCCCGAGCCAGGTTTCGGTTGCTTGATTCATACTGGCCATTAAGATGCTCTAATAGACCTAGCTCCATAAAATAGACCAGACGATCGACGCCATCGGGCTTGAGCGATTTTTTGATCTCTTTTATAGCAACAGGATAATTCCCTTTCTCAATGGCTTTAAAAACTTTTTTGTTGCCATCTAGGTAAGTTGCACAACCTGAGATAGAGAGAATGACGAATAAGCCGAAACACAGTAACGACTTCCCTCGACTATTTAGATAATACATTAATCTCGTCTCCCTAGGTATAAATGACAAGACAACTTCAGAGTGAACCTTGTCTTTAAGTGAAGTTTACTATTTTGCTATGTATTAGTTTATTTCTACTCGGGTAGTTTGCCAATAATCAGGATTAGTAACTTTCATATATTTTCTTTCGTTCTCTAACTTTTCGTATGTAATCTCTGGTTTCCTTGTGCGGTAGTTTTTGTTCCAGCCGTCTATAGAGAGACTCAGGTGACATATTATTTATTTTACTTGATGCTTTATAAATGTTGGTATTGCCGTGTATGGCTCTACTTACGTTTCCGCCGCCGGTGTTATAGGCAGCAACAATAAGGTACATTTTACTCGTTTTATTATTGACCTTTTTGAATTCTCGATTGGATAGAAGGTCGAGATATGCCGCTCCAAGTTGAATGTTTTTTGTTGGGTCGTATAAATAGGCAGAGCTTGGTTTTTTGTCTTTACCAAAAGCGTGTCGATACGCATCTCTTCCGCCAGAGCGAGGGACTAATTGCATTAGACCATAAGCAGGGATGTGTGAACGTGCTTTTGGATTAAAAAATGATTCTGTATGGATGATTGCTAGTACCAATGCAGGTTCCACATTATATTTATGGCTGTATTTTTTAACAGGATTGGCGAATTTATCTGCACGGATTTTGAGATGGTTTGGCACCATTTTGAATTTGACTGCTACTTTTACGCGGCTGTTACCGTCTTTGGCAACAAAGGGGGCGTCGGAAACGGTTAATTTTTTGTCGATAAGGTTCTTTGCGACGTGATCAACATTAGTGTGTGTCAGGGGTTTTCCATTATCCAAGCTGATCTGGTTTCGAATAGGGCTTTCTCCACCGATACTTTTGTCATTAATTATTTTTTTCAACTGTTTTTTGAGATTGTTAAGCGCAGTTAGACGTTGTGCTTTTGAGAGTTTTTTTACTGTTTGTTGTTTAGGGTCAACAGGAACGATAACTTCCAGGGTTACATCGCCCTTTTCAAAGTTGACGATACTTCTTGATGAATTGTTATGAGCATAATCAACCCACTCTTTTTTAGTTGAGCCACGAAACTCACCCCACTGTTTTTCGATCTCTTTTTTATAATCTTCGTACTCTTTTTCTTCAAGTTTTAGTAGCCGTTCATCCTCTTTAAGTGATGCAGAAAACTCTTGTTGGAGAGATGTAGCTCCGTTTTTTGTGTCATTTTGAAGAGATTGCTGAAACTGCCCGAATTCATCATCACCTGGAGCAGCGATAAGTGATGTGGTTGCGAACGAAGTTGCGAGCAGAATGAATTTTAAAGAGGTCACTCTTCTAGTAGAAGTACCCATACTTTTTTCCCTTGCCAATCTTTCCAATATCTTTCAATTTTTGCGCTTATTGTTATTTCTTTGCCTTTAATGATTGCTTTAGTTGATATGCTCGCATGCTCAGTGAAGCTATTGCCGGAAACTACCTGCTTATTACTAACTTCTCCACTCACTTCGACGGAGCTACCTTTTTGCAAGGCTAATTCAGCAAGTGCTTTCTTGGTTGCCCTTTCTCTCGCCCAGCTTTCACCAAAAATATCATAACTTGCAGAGCCAACGGCAGACAGGCCACTGCTAGCGGGGCTGTCTATCCAGTCGGGACGATTGTTAGGATTCGTAGAGCAGGCAGTAGCTGCAAATATGAGCAGATTAAGAAAGGTGAACTTGATCAGTTTATTAAGCACAGGGTGGCTTTTGTGTTGAGGAAAGTACACGCTAATCTACCAATTTGTTAATTACAAACCATTAATCTACATGACCCGGTATTCATGACCATGAATACCGGGTGTGTTTTTAACTCGAAAAACAGGTTCTACTACAGATCCTGGTTTGCGATTTTATCAATTTCAGCATCTAGCTCAGCATGTGCTTTTTTAGCCATGAATTTTTGCCACATTGCTTTTTGATTGTTGTAACTTGTTTTTAGCGCTTCTTGTGAATTTGCTGCAGCGTTAGCTGGATCCATACCAACAAGTACATACATTACATTGGTTTTTGGATTTACACGAGTTTTAAAGACTTTTGTGCCGTGTAATGTTTCATTCGTGATTTGTTTGCTCACATCAGAGCTTACTGCATCAACTGTTTCGTCATCACCAACACCCGTTGTTTCAACATAGTTTTTAACAAGTCGCTTGACGTGTATTTTCATTTGAGCGGCTAACTGATTTCGTGCAGCTGCGGTTGCTTGAGTTTTTTGGAATTGAGTGCCAGCTTTAGTAGCACGGAATGAGCCAACTGCTGATACTGCAACGCCATCAACTGGCGCATCACATACCCACTCCGGAGCAGGAACATCAGGTGAGTCCGGAAATGTGCAATCAGCTACCATTTCGGGTTTTGACGCACAGCCAGCCATTAATGCAGCAACTAGTGTTGCGGTAAGGCCTAGAGTTTTTACATGCATTGCCATTTCTATCTCCTTAGGTTTTCACAATCTATTATAAAGCATGATTGAATTATTACTTCAAGAGTCTGTAATTGTATTGAGTGATAATTCTTTATTTTAGGTTTGTCTGATTTCGGAATATCTATTTTCCTTGGGCGATATAGTCATTATCCATTTTAGTCTCTGATGCCATCCCTGGTTTGCTAAATTACAATAATCAATGTTAAGTCGGAATCAGTTTTTTCGTTAATCTCAGCGCCAATTTAATGAGTTTGTATAGTTTAACCTAGAAATTCTAGATAGACACTATCGATAGCGCTTTTTGTGTTTATTTGATAATGAAACAAACAGTCATTATAAATATTATAACTTTGTTATATAGTCGTGTGCGTTAAGTCTAAATCTACCAGTGAGTTTTTTATGAGCAATCAGTTAATTGATCATAAACTCAATTATGTGTGTTACTAGTGAATTAAATCACATTAAGACTAATGTTTATAGCAATATGATAGATGTCGAATAATTTAATGCCAACAAAAAACGCCCGAGAAATCGGGCGTTTTTTGTTCGTAGTTGGTAATGCTTGGTATATTATTTCATTGCGAAGCCGTTTATCGTCAGTGAATAAGGCCCAAGCTCTGTTTCAAAGGGGGAGTCGGATAACATCTCCAACGCGCCGGTTGTATCATTTACATGATAGGCTGAAATTGTAGCTTCACCGTTGTTTGCGACATAGACAAACGGGCTTGAGTTATCTCTGACCACTGCATATGGGAACCAACCTGCATCAAACGGTGAATCTTTAATTTCTGAGAGCACACCTGTTTTGTTGTTAATTCGAAAAACGGTGACATCGTGACTACCCCAGTTTGCAGAATACAAAAACTCCCCTTTAGCGTCAGTGGTAACAGAGTAGGGTTGAGCGCCCGCTAAAAAGGGTGATCCTTCAACTTCTGTTAATTCCCCCGTGATCTGGTCAATTTGAAAGGCTGATACGGTGGTTGAACCATAATTACTGGAGTATGCGAATCGATTATTAGCGGTGATAGAAACGTAGATCGGTCGCTCATCTGTTTTCGCATCGTCAGATGTTCGAGTGAAAATGCCGGTTTCCTGGTTTACGGTATAGCTACTTATGCTGTGGCCATAAAAATTTGCAACATACGCAAATTTCCCATTTGGCGAAAGGTTAACCGAAATGGGGTGCTCTCCTGTTTTAACCGGTGCGCCACTCGCAGTGATTGCTCCCGAGTTTTGATCAATAATGAAGGTTCTGATTTGATTGTCGTTTTCGTTGGTAATGTATAGAAAATTTCCATTAGGACTGACAGTTACTGCATCTGGGTAATCGCCCACAATAAAAGGAGAACCATCGAGTTGTGTTAGCACTCCACTGTCGGCATTTACTCGATAGGCAGATATACTGTTTGAACCTTGATTTGCTGCATAGACGAATTTGTTGTTAGGTGTTGTTTTGATTGAAACAGGATAGCGCCCTGATTTAAACGGGGACCCTTCAATCTTGGTGAGCTGGCCTGTGACAAGGTTTATTTTAAAAGCAGAAACATTATGTGCGGCTTGATTTGCAGAGTAGACGAAATGGTGAGTGTCCGAAATATTTAATTTATTACTGGGATTTGGAGTTGTGGCAAATGAGTGTGTTGAAAAAATTAAAGCACTAACGACGGTGAGACTTCTTATAACTTTAAATACACCAACTGATTTTTGCATAGTGGATTTACCTCGTGATAAAAATATCACTCAGGAGAATGAACGCCACCGATTTTTATCTGTGTAGATAAAAATCTAACTTTAATTATTGTGTTTGCTAATCAGAGGATTTTGGCTCGCCTTGGAGAGGCGAGGTGCCAAAAAAATTGATGATTTCAATATTAATGTTTTTTATAATTTGTTGAAACTACCTGCTCTAATATCTGAAAACAATAGGTTTTAGTGATCAGTAAATGCAGATTTAGATTAAATTTAATGCGTAGAGATTTAATTTAAATCTTTGTCACTATTAAGTTTTTGGTTTCATTTCTCATAAGTTAAACAAGGCTGCGAAAGTTGATTTTCTGCAACCCCTCCCATAGATAAATTTAATATATTATTTCTCCAAGAAATAGTCTACTAGTTTTATCGGAAATTATTTTTTAAGGTTGTAGATTTACTGGTATGCGTTGAGTATGTCGTTGAATGAGCGAATCCATGGCTTTAGTGTCCGTAACTCTTGAGATAATAGTTGGCGTGCGTTTTTCGCTTCTTGAGTTGTAGGAAATGACTGATAGAGAATGATAAACCAATCATTGTTATTTCTTGAGGTCTTTATTAATTTAGCGTGTGCTACTAGCTTGTGCTGTAGAATAAATTTCTTAGCAGCATGCTTGTTTGATGTGCCGATTAATTGAATGGTGAAATGATTTTCTTGTTGAGATTTAAGCCACTTTAGTTCTTCAGATTCTGATTGTTTAGATTGTTTAAGTAGAGTGGCAGGATTAGTCGCTACCTCAATAATATCTTCTTTTATTGTTTCGTTGGAAGGTGAATCGTCAAAAGAAGAATCGTCCATGTCATCATGTATGTTTATTTGTTCTAGAGCATCTGGCGTTGTTTTTTCTGTGATAGTCTCAGTGTTACGGGAAAGAGATTTGTTGTTCAACATTGGTTCCTCAATAGCAGTGGTAGACTGAGGTGTTTGTGATTTTTCTGTTATGTCTATAGGTGAATCAGTATTGGAATTAACTTTGTTTTTGCTTGGAATCTCAAGAGGTATTAAATCACCTCCCGATTCTTCGTTAGTAGACTCTGGGAGTGCTAATATAACAATGAGAATGACAATGCCTACTGTTAACGATAGAGCGATTGCTGTGAAATTTTTATTAGGCGTTATAGGTTTATTTTTTAACGGTAAATCTGTTGGCGTTGAGGATAGATCTGATAATAGCTCATCAGAAAGTATGTTTATTTTTTTGGGAACACCCATGGAATCTAAATGTATTTTTTTTATTTTCTCTTTGTCGAACAAAGGATGGCTTTCTATGCCTAGGCTTTTTAATCGGAACTCGATGTATTCCTGTGTCTCACTAAGAGTAAAAGGTAATAATGGCAGATATTTCAGCGATGCCTGTTTTTCTTCACGAGGAATAGAATTTAATACTAGCTCAGGGATTGTTCGTCCGAGGATCAATAGTCTAACAAGTGGTGATGACTCTTGCGTGTGAGAAATGAGTGTAGATAGTGCTGGCACGAGAGATGGGTGTAGCAATTCAATATCGTCAATAATAAGAATTGCAAGTTCCCCAGTATGTTTTAAGCCTTCAATCTGATCAACCACAGTTTTTATGTCTTCGCCAGCGCTGTGTTCTGAATCAGCTTTAAGCTGGAAATCATTAACTATATTATCAATAAAGTTATGTTCGGTAGTACAACTTCGTGCGGAGATGTAACATGTACGCCAGTTGTTTTGCGCCAGAGTTGCACACTGTTTGCCGACTGATGTTTTACCAATGCCATCTACCCCCTGGATAAATAGCACTAGTTTTGTATAGTCAACAAGGTGAGAAATTTTATTGACTATTTCTTTTCTATTTTCATTTTCATAAAAATAACGTTGATTAGCAGCAATTGATTTGGAAGCAGGAACTTCCGGGTCTATGTTGCTAAGGGAGTCCAGTTTTTCTGAGAGATGTTCTGAGAAGTCTTTCATATAGGGTTGCTTTGTCCTTCCATAAATACGACACGATAACCACGTTTGATTTGTTTATCACGCGCTTCTATCAATGCACTTTCTGCTTCTTCAGGTGTTGAAAAAAATTTTTTCTGAACGCGTCCTGGTGATCCTTGAGCTCCCCACTCTTTGGTTAACAGCCAACCATTAAATAAATCAGGTCCCAGGTGTAATTGATAAAACCGAGGTTGATGATTTTCGCTTGTTGCTGTCTGCATATATATTCGCATAAGTTATTCTGACTATAAAAGTGCTTGCGTCAAATTGAGATAATAATTATAAATTAACCTGGTTGATGCTCAAGTGAGTTGCAAAGGATCAAATAATCGGTTGTATTCTGATATTGCATAACGATCGGTCATACCAGCTACATAGTCCGCAACAATTCTTGCACGACCAATATCTCCATCACTGCTTTCCATTATCTTGGCTTTTCGACGATATTCATTGGCCAGTAATTTAGTATCGTTAATAAATGCATCAAATAATCTTTCAACGATATGATGTGCCTTTTTAGACATTCGATAGACGCGAAAGTGTGAATAGAGATTATTTCTTAAAAATTGTTTTAACTCCAGATTCATGGCTATCATTTGCTCACTAAACTTAATGATTGGACTAGAGTATTGTCTGACATCCACTATGGATGATGGTGATACGCCCGCTAGGCTTTGTTTTGATGTTTCGATTAGGTCGCTTACTAAGCAGTTAATCATTCGCCGAATGATTTCATGTGTTGCCCTGCGCTCACTCAGTTGTGGGTAGAGGTCTTTAACCACTCGGTAATGCTCTTCAAACAATTTGATTTCAAGCAATTGTTGAACATTAATTAGGCCTGCTCTCAAGCCGTCATCGATATCGTGGTTATTATATGCAATTTCATCCGCGAGATTCGCAAGTTGCGCTTCGAGGCTAGGTTGGTGCTGCTTTAAAAACCTTTCACCTAGTTGCCCTAATTGTCTGGCATTGGGTAGGGAGCAGTGCTTCAGAATGCCTTCGCGAGTTTCAAATGTAAGATTCAGCCCTTCAAATTCGGCATATTTTTCTTCAAGCACATCAACGACTCTCAATGATTGGAGATTGTGCTCAAAACCGCCGTAATTTGACATGCATTTGTTGAGCGCATCTTGCCCGGCATGGCCAAAAGGCGTGTGACCCAGATCGTGAGCTAACGCGATCGCTTCTGTTAGGTCTTCATTGAGATTTAATGCTCTTGCGAGTGCACGGCCTATTTGTGCAACTTCGATTGAGTGAGTAAGCCGAGTTCTAAACAAATCACCTTCATGATTGACAAAAACCTGAGTTTTATATTCTAGTCGTCTGAAGCCTGTAGAATGCACGATTCGGTCTCTATCGCGCTGATATTCGCTTCGGTACTTGGGTGGCGCTTCATAGAACTGTCTTCCGAGAGTGGAGTCTGAAGTGGCAGCATATTGAGCAAGAGTTTGCATGGTTTAAGCTATTCCTTTACTGAAAGAAAAGACTCCAGTGTTTTGTTCAATGCTGTTCGGTCATAGTTATCGCTAATTATGGCTTCACCGATTGATTGCAGCAAAACTAATCGAATAACACCATTAAGCGCTTTTTTGTCTCGTAACATGAGATCAATAAATTGTGCTTGTGTCATTTCTTTTGGTGGAGCTGTTGGTAGTTTTGCTCTTTTTGTCAACGAGACTATCTTGTCCATATCATCTTTTGATAAAAAACCAGACCTCAATGATAGATCGGCAGCCATAAGCATACCCACTGCCACTGCCTCACCATGGAGCCATTGCCCGTATCCTGACGCAGTTTCTATAGCATGACCAAATGTATGCCCCAAATTTAACAAGGCTCTTTTACCACTTTCTTTCTCATCTGCGGCTACAATCTCAGCTTTATCCCGACAAGAGCGCTCAATTGCATAGGCCAGTGCATCAGCATCTCGGTTTGTTAGTTTTTCAATATTTGATTCAAGCCATTCGAAAAATGGTTTGTCACCTAAAAGCCCATATTTAATGACTTCTGCTATGCCGGCGGCAAGTTGCTTATCTTCAAGCGTGTTTAATGTTTCTGTATCAGCGATAACACATAGTGGTTGGTGAAATGCACCAATCATGTTTTTTCCAAGAGCATGGTTAACACCGGTTTTACCACCAACTGATGAGTCAACCTGGGAAAGTAGCGTTGTCGGTATCTGGATGAAATTTACACCACGTTGATAACTTGCGGCTGCAAACCCTGCCATATCACCAATGACACCTCCGCCCAATGCGACGAGAGTCACGCTACGATCCATTTTATGGGTTAATAGTGCATCAAAGATAAGATTAAGCGTTTCAAGGTTTTTATATTGTTCTCCATCCGGCAATATAACTGTTTGATGCTCAAAACCTGCAAGCATTGCTTGGGTTTTTTTTAGATAAAGTGGAGCAATTGTTTCGTTGGTAACTATAAGTACTTGTTTGTTTTTGATGTGGCTTCGTATTAAGTCCTGAGCTAGCAGGCCTCTGCCAATATAAATCGGATAGCTACGTTCACCAAGGTCGACGTGTAGTGTTTTCATATTTTATCTATTTGTAGAATCTCTTGTTAATATTAACTGGTTTAATTAGGAGTCTATCCGAGAAAAAATTAATCGTTTGAAAATGAAGGCACTGCTTTCAGAATATCCACGATATCGTTTATTATCTCCCTAATTGGCTTTTGATCAGTTTCAAAGATTAAATCAGCAACCTCTTGATAGTAGGGTTCGCGAGCAGCCAATAGTTTTGCTAATACTTCTTTTGGATTGTTGTGTTGTAGAAGTGGGCGATTTCTATCTTTTGATGTTCTCTCCAGCAGTTTTTCCAAAGAAGCCTGGAGATAGATCACAAAGCCATTTTCTGAGAGTATTTTTCTATTCTCTTCTTTTATGACTGCTCCGCCGCCGGTAGCAAGTATGATATTGTCCGTTTTTGCGAGTCTTGAAATCATTCGGGATTCACGTTCTCTAAATCCCTCTTCACCTTCTAATTCAAAAATGAGCGGAATTGACGCGCCGGTGTTTTGCTCTATTTCTTGATCGCTGTCTATAAATTCCTTATCTAAAGCTTCAGCGAGCTTTAGGCCAATGGTTGTTTTTCCAGCGCCCATCGGGCCAACAAGAAAAATACGAGATGGAAATGTTGCGCTTTTCAAACTAAGGATTCCGCATAAAAATAATCAACTTTGTATTTCGAAGATTATAAGCGCAGATTGACCAGTTGTGAATCATTGATCTGTTTACATGAAAAGTAAAGCTGCAAAACTACGTTTTTAGGTAGGGAAGGTTTAGTTTGAATTTATTCCAATCTGAGGCGCTCTTTAAGTATTTTGGGAGTAACAAATATCAGGAGCTCATCTTTTTCATCAACTTCTGATGTAGAACGGAAAAGCCAGCCTATTAAGGGAATGTCACCAAGGAGTGGAATTTTATGTTTTTCTACTTTCTTGGTTTGTTCAAATACACCACCTAAAACCACTGTTTCTCCATTGTCAATTAGGACCTGGGTCTGTACTTCCTTGGTATCGATACTGGGTACACCATTAAATACTTCACCGACGCTATCTTTAGTCACGCGTAAATCGAGAATCACTCGATCATCGGGTGTGATTTGGGGAGTGACATTCAAGCTAAGAACCGCTTTTTTGAAAGCAACAGAGGTCGCACCACTTGAGCTTGCTTGAAGATATGGAATTTCTGTACCTTGCTCAATTAGCGCTTCTTTCTGATTTGAAGTGATTACTTTTGGATTAGAGACTATTTCACCTTTCCCTTCAGTTTGTAGCGCTGTTAATTCTAGGTCTAATAATGCGGTATCTGTGAGTAAACCTAATGCGAAGCTACCTGGAGTACTCGCTGTGCCAGTGACGGGAAGATTTAAATTAAAATTTGAACCTGAGCCTAATAGTGAAGGTGAATTAGTAAAGCCAGCGGCCTTGCCTGAAGTAAATATTGTGCTGTTTCCCCTTTTTTTTGTGGCTGTTACGCCAAGTTTGACTCCTAAATCGCTACTAAAGCCATCGTTAGCAATAACGATGCGTGACTCGATCAATACCTGACGGATCGGCACGTCAAGGTTGGTGATTAGGCTCCTGATATCGTTGAGTCTGTCAGTGGTATCGCGAACTAACAGGGTATTGGTTCTTTCGTCGATTGATATATTGCCTCGCTCTGAAAGTAGAGAGTTATTTTCCGATTTAATAAGTTCGGCCAATATGGAAGCTTTGGCATAATTGATTTGAATAAGTTCTGAACGCAATGGAGTTAGTTCAGTTAGTTGTTTTTGAGCTTCCAGTTCAAGTTTCTCTCGAGCCGCAATCTCTTCGCTTGTCGCAATGAGCATAACAGAGCCGTTTTTCCGCATAGCCAAACCCTTAGTTTTAAGGATGATGTCGAGTGCTTGGTCCCACGGTGTATTTTTAAGTCGTAATGTAATGCCGCCTTGAACGGTGTCACTCACGACAACATTGAGATCAGTGAAGTCAGCTAATAATTGCAGCACTGCGCGAACTTCAATGTCTTGAAAATTTAATGAAAGTTTTTCACCAGAATATTGTGTTTTCTTTTGTGCAGCTTTTTCCTTTGCAGTAATTGGGCGTACATCAATTGTTAGCGTATTGTCGGATTGATAAGCCAGATGTTCGTATTCGCCTGTTGGTGTAATGATCATTGTTACATTGCTTCCAGAGGTAAATGTATCAATGGTCTTGACCGGGGTTGCGAAGTCTACTACATCCAGACTTTGTTGAAGGTTGTCGGGTAGGTCAGCGTCCACATATTCGACGATGATTTTTCCTGCCTCCTCCCGAATGTCAGCAACCATGTTGGGTTCGCTAAATGTGACTACGACTCGACCTTCTCCACTATCACCGCGTCTAAAATCTACATTTTTAAGTCCGTGTGCCTGTTTTGTTTGAAAAGAAGCCGCCCCTGATTGAGATATTGTCGGGCTGCTCTCTGTCGAATTAGAGCCTAAAATTAAAATCAAAGAGTTTTCGGTCATTCGCGTTGTATATGCAACTTGTTTTACAAGATTGATCATAACACGTGTTCGTTCGCTATCTTCTATAGTAGCTACAGATTTGATATTGCCCATTTCTACACGGCGCGAGTGCCACGATAGCCTGTTTTTGGTATTGGTGAAATCAAGCGCAATTTGTGCAGGCTCGACTATAGTGAATACGCTAGGTTCGGTAAAGCCGCCAGAAATACTAAATGTTACCTTTACTTTGTCTCCGGGGAGGGAGCTAAAGTCAATATCCTGTAAATTGCCAGCAAAGAGCCCGGTACTTGCAATTAAAAGTGAAACAAATAGGCCTGATACGAATATATTGTTATTTTTGCTCATTATCTTTGTTCATTATTTTTTTAATATTGGATTGATGTTAATGATTTCTTTTCCGACAACTGTACAAACCTGTGTTACTGAGATAAAGCCAGGTTTTTTCTTCGTTCAGCCCAGCCGCCGAATCCGTCTGCAATAATTTCATTTATTGTGATTTTTGATTCTGAAATATTAAGAACTTTGCCGTTGTTCTCGCCAATATAATTTCCTTCGTGTACACGGAAAATATTGTTATCTGGTGTTTTTATGATTGCCCAATTTTTTCCGTCGTTGTTCATAACGCCTGCCATGACAAGACTATCTAATGGGTATTTTTCGAGTTCTTCTTTATTGCGTACATTGCTTGGGTGTACACCATTGCGTATACTTCTTTTTTTAGAGATGGATTTGGCAAGGGAGGCTGTCGATTTAAAAGGATCTCTATTATTTGCAACCTGATATCGATGTGTTTCATAGGGTGTAATTATTGGTAAGGCTTCTACTTGACTCACATGCTTTGCTTCTATTTCTGCAACAAAGGTTACCAGGTCATTCATATTATTGTTTGTGCAGCCAGTGGCTATTAGTATTGATAGTGTTACTAATATTTTTTTAGTTGGATTAACGTAAAGCTCCGAAATTAATTTATCTTGCTGCTTCATTTGCTTTGCTCACTGAGTTGCTCAAGCTCGTTATTATCGAGATATCGAAAGGTTTTTGCTTTTGCTTCAAGAATTAGTTCTTGAGAGGGATTTTTTTTGCTTCCATTGTTTTTCGATTGTTGAATTGAAAATTCATGAATCGTTACTATGCGAGGTAATCCTGCTACTCCACTCATGAATTTTCCAAACTCATGATAATCACCACGTACGACAAGTTCGATTGGAAGTTCAACGTAAAAATCTCTGGGTAATTCACCCTGCGGCTTGAAATAATCAAACTGCAAACCGTTGCTTAGCCCTGTTTGTGTGATGTCTGTTAATAGATCCGCGACTTCTGTTTTGCTAGGAAGTTGACCTAATAATGAACCAAAGGTTTTTTGAATTTCTTCTAACTGTTTTTGATGGCTGCTTAAGTTAGATGCTTTAGCTTGTTTTTTCTCAAACTGCCTTTTTAGGTCGAGTTCTTTTTTTTCCAGAGTTGCCAGGTGATCGCGTTGACCTGATGTGTCAACAAAGTATCCTATTGTTAACATAGCTGCGGGTATTAATGATAAGGTAATTGTCTTTGCAGCAGTTGACCAGTTACCAACATTACTAAAGTCAAGTTCATTGAGTTCGGAGAGACTCATTCCTGATGACTCCTTTTTACGTTAAGGGAAAACCAGCTATGATTCGGATAACCCTTGGTATCTGCATCAATAACAATAAGTTCAGCATCCTGTAACCATCTTGACTTGTCGATATTTCGCATGTATGAGGAGATTCGTGAGTTAGATTCCGCAATCCCTTCAATATGAAGATTGTTTTCCTCGTGACTTAATTTTAGTAATTGGACGCCAACTGGCATGGTCGCAACTATAGTTTCAAAGAGGTAGACAATTTCGGGTCTACTTTTTTGTAACTGTTGAATTACTTCCATTCTATTGAGAAGGTTTGATTTTTCTTCTTCCATTATTTTTATTGCAGTTATTTCCTTTTCAACAGATTTGATTTGCTGGGTGAGATATAGGTTACGTGTATTCTGATAAGTTATTAGATTATTGATTTCCATGTGAACGGTCGCAATAATGCCGGCAGTAATGATCGCCGTAATTGCGGCCACTATGTAAAAACGTTTTTCTCTTTCTTTTTTGAGAGTCTCGCGCCAGGGAAGTAAATTAATTCTTGCCATTGTTAATCGAAACTCCTTAGAGCTAGACCGCAAGCAATCATAAGAGCTGATGCATCATCGCTAAGTGCTTTTGCATTAACTTTTTTAGAGCGTGTCATCGAAGCAAATGGATTAGCTATGGATGTAGGAATGCCAACATGCGCTGATATGAGTTCATCTACGCCATGAACCACGGCGCAGCCACCAGCAATGACAAGATGATCTATTGTGTTATGCTGACTTGAAGAAAAGAAAAATTGCAGGGAGCGACTAACTTGTTGGGCCATTGCTTTTTTAAAAGGATCCAGCACTTCTGGGATATAATTATCTGGGAGTCCACCGTGTCTCTTCGCTTCTCCCGCTTCCTCATAAGAGAGGCCAAACCTGCGTTGAATCTCTTCAGTTAATTGTCGACCGCCAAAAACTTGCTCTCGCGTGTAAATAATTTTCTGGTCATGAAGTACAGTGAGTGTAGTCATTGTTGCGCCAATATCGATGATGGCGATGGTGTTTCCGTAGCCTCGATCAGGTAAATGTGACGAAATCATTGAAACTGCGTTTTCAAGCGCATAAGCTTCAACATCGACAATACTCGGTTTTAACCCACCCAGTTCCACAGCGGCAACGCGTGCGTCAACATTCTCACTTCGGCAAGCTGCTAATAATACATAAACTAGTTCACTGTTTTTTTCAGTTGAACTAAGAATTTCAAAGTCTAGAGCAACTTCTTCTATTGGATACGGGATGTACTGATCAGCTTCCAATTCAATTTGGCTGGCGAGTTCTTCCTCATTTAATGTGGCAGGCATGGAAATGATCTTGGTAATAACCGAAGATCCTGCTACTGCAACCGCTGTATCTGTTGTTTTTGCACCAGATCTTTTAAGTGCTTTACGAATTGTCTCTCCCACTGATTCGATATCGATGATTGCTTTTTCGACGACTGCAGTTGGGGAAATAGGTTCAACAGTGTAACTTTCAACTTGATAGCGATTATTTTGTTCGCTAAGCTCCAATAGTTTTACAGAGGAAGAACTGATATCCAGACCTAGTAACGTCGACTTTTTTCTTTTGAATATATCAACTAATCCCACGCTAAACGTACCTTACATTATTATTAGTCGTAATGGTTAAAATATAACCAATGCAGCTTAGAGAATTCTTAATTGCTTTGAGAATCAAATTAAGAATGAGTAGGGTGTGCCGATGAAAAGCTATGAGTATGAGTGAGTTGTACTCAATGTGAATTAATTTAATTTGCGTGGATTTGTGCTGTTTTATCTTTCGATAGAAGTTCAATATTGAATTAGTTTTTTTCCTAAGATTTGGTAGCTGCCCGTGCAAAAATATAGCAGTCAAAAGGAATTGCAGAGTAAGATCAATAATTGTGAGTCAAATGCTTTAAACTCCGTAGATAGAATTGGTAACCAAGCATTAAGCCGAGTAATAAACAAACAGGGAAGATGAGTGTTTTAATGAAGCAAACATTACCGCAGTCAGGCAAATCAAAAAAATCAAATCGTTTAAAAAAGCTTTTTAAGTTTATTTTTTACTCATCAATGCTATCAGTTACTTTAGTCGCTGCTCTTGTTGCAGGATTATATTTATACATTTCCCCTAGTCTCCCCTCGATAGAGAGCTTGAAAGACGTTCGTTTTCAAGTGCCGTTACGTATCTACTCTTCTGATGGCAAGCTAATAGGAGAGTTTGGTGAGAAAAGACGTTCACCTCTTAAGTATGAGGATATTCCTTCAGGCATGATAAATGGAATATTGGGTGCGGAGGATGACCGTTTTTTTGAGCATCCCGGCGTTGATTACCACGGAATTCTACGAGCGATAAAGGTAATGATTACTACCGGAGAGAAAGCTCAAGGCGGCAGTACTATCACCATGCAAGTTGCACGTAATTTTTTCTTAAGCAGTGAAAAAACATTTTTACGAAAATTTAGTGAAATATTCTTGTCATTTAGAATCGAGGAAGAATTAAGTAAAGAAGAAATTCTGACTCTTTACCTCAATAAGATATATTTGGGTAATCGCTCCTATGGTGTTGGTGCTGCTGCGAAGATGTACTATGGAAAAAATATTGATCAGCTAAATGTCGCCCAACTTGCCATGATTGCTGGTTTGCCGAAAGCGCCATCCAAATACAATCCTATTGTTAATCCAAAACGGGCACTAATCCGCCGAAATTATGTGCTGGGCAGAATGTTGCAGCTTAATTCTCTGAGTAAAGAGGGATATGACAAATCAATTCTTGCTCCAGTTACAGCTAGCCTTCATTTACAAAGTATTGGCTTGAATGCTCCCTATGCGGCAGAAATGGTGCGTAAGGAGATGATTGATCGTTTTGGAAATGAGGCTTATACGGAAGGATACAGTGTTTATACAACGTTGGATTCTCGTTTACAGAATCAAGCAGTTCGTAGTCTGCAATACAACTTGCTTGCTTACGAAGAGCGTCATGGTTATCGCGGCCCAGAAACCCATTTTGACCCGTTGGCGTACTCGGATCCGGAGGAGTGGGAAGCGGCGCTGAAAAAGCTAGAGAATTATCCTTTGTTGAAGCCTGGTGTAGTTGTTGGTATGGATGATCAGCAAGCGTATATATACATGAAGGGCGGAGTGGTTGTGGTACTGTGTTGGAAGGGTATGAAGTGGGCAGCCCCTTATCTCACTGGCAATGCGCCTGGGCCTAAGCCGAAAAGCACACATGACATATTTTCTGTTGGCGATGTTGTAAGGTTGTATGATGCTGGTGGTGGGCGCTGGAGTTTGGGCCAAAGACCTGAAGTGGAAGGCGCGTTAGTGTCTATTCGCTCTCATGATGGAGCTATCCAAAGTATTGTCGGCGGTTATGATTTTTATCACAGTAAATTTAATCGGGCTGCGCAAGCTAAGCGGCAACCGGGTTCAAACTTTAAACCTTTTGTTTATTCAGCTGCTTTGGAGAAAGGGTATACCGCCGCATCTCTCATTAATGATGCACCTGTTGTTTTTAATGATCCTGGATTGGAAGAATCGTGGCGCCCTGAAAACTATAGCGGTAAGTTTTTCGGTCCGACACGTCTCCGGGAAGCGTTGGTTAAGTCTCGCAATCTAGTGTCTATTCGAATTTTGCGCTCAATAGGTGTTCGTTATGCGATTGGTTATGTGAAGCGATTTGGGTTTGACCCAGCGGAGTTGCCAAAGGATTTATCCTTGGCGCTTGGTAGTGCTACCGTAACGCCATTATCGATTGCGCAAGGTTATGCAACGTTTTCCAATGGTGGTTACGCGGTGGAACCCTATTTAATTACAAGTATTGTTGATTCGCAGGATGAAATTATTTATGCAGCGAATCCTGCTGTAGTTTGCCCAAAATGTGAAGAGGATCTTTTCAGTAATGAAAGTAATGAAAGTAATGAAAGCAATGAAAGCAATGAAAGCAATGAAAGCAATGAAAGCAATGAAAGCTTACTGAGCTCTCATGATGAGTCGAAGTCTATAAACCTGGCTAAGCGCATTATCACAGAAGAAAACGCCTATATCGTGACAACGATTATGCAAGATATTATTCGACGCGGAACAGGTCGTAGAGCACTGGTGTTAAATCGAGATGATCTTGCCGGTAAAACAGGGACAACTAATGATCAACAAGATGCTTGGTTTTCTGGCTTTAACGCTGATATTGTAACCACCGCTTGGGTTGGCTTTGATAAACCGCAACCACTCGGTGATTTTGAATCAGGTGCGCGTGCGGCATTACCCATGTGGATTTCGTATATGCGAGAAGCTTTAAAAGATTCCCCTGAAAAGCCCCTGGTTCAGCCTCAAGGTCTTGTAACTGTGCGTATTGACCCAGAAACAGGCTTGCTAGCAGGTGGCGATTTCCCACAAGCAATTTTCGAAAGTTTTCGTAAAGAAAATGTGCCAAAACAATCGGCAATGAAAGCAACAGCCGACCCCTCTTCGGGCTCGGAAAATTCACCTGAAGAAATGTCGGAACAATTGTTTTAATTTTACAATGAGCTCACATAGTACTTCCCATAAGCAAAGACTAGAGATTGCTGTTCAAGCTGCGCGATTGCTCGCCGAGGATGGTAGGCTTGATTATCTGTCGGCTAAACAAAAAGCATTGAAATTGTGCAATGTCGGTGGTCGCGTCGACTTGCCGACAAATGAAGAAATTGAGACACAATTGAAAGTTCATCAAAAGTTATTTGATCAAGGTGATAACCGACAGGATTTAATACGAGAGTTACGCAAAGATGCAGTGGCGATTATGCAGAAATTTGAGTTGTTCGAGCCGTTGTTGGTGGGAGCGGTGCTTGAAGGAACAGCGGTTGAGAATTCGCCAATTGAGCTGCATGTTTTTTCTGATTCGGTTAAAGAAGTAGCAATCTTTCTAATTGAGAAGAATATTGATTTTGAATCTTTAGATCGTAAAATGCGTTTTAATAAAAATGAGACAATCATTGTCCCAATGCTCCGTTTTTATATTGGTGAGAGAGAGATTGAGTTGAGTATTTTTAATTATAAAATGTTAAGGCACAAACTAATTAGTTCTATTACCCAGCAGCCAATGAAGAGGGCAAATATTAAAAAAGTTCAGCGGTTGATCTCAAAATAAAAGCACAATTTCAATATGTGCTTTTATTCAATAACTACTTTTAGACTTTGGGATAATGTGAGGGATAGTCCTTTTTAGCAACACCTGAATCGACTGCTGCTTTTGCTATACGTGGTGGAATTCGATCTATCAGCCTGGCGTCAAGAGGTTTGGGGATAATGTAATCTTTTCCAAAGCTCATCTCTGATACCTTATATGCATCCATGACTTCTTGTGGTACAGGTTCCCGTGCTATATCTTTTAATGCATGCACAGCTGCGATTTCCATTGCTTGGTTAATAGTGCTGGCTCGAACATCCAGCGCACCCCTAAAAATAAAGGGGAAACCTAACACATTGTTAACTTGATTGGGATAGTCGCTTCGCCCTGTCGCCATAATTAGGTCGTCTCGGGTTTTTAATGCAATTTCAGGTTTGATTTCAGGGTCTGGGTTAGAAAGTGCAAATACGATGGGATTTGATGCCATAGATTTCAACATCGCTTCGTTGACTAAATCAGGGCCAGACACTCCAATCATGACATCCGCATTTTTCATGGCGTCGTCAAGGGTCCGATCTTCGGTGTCTACCGCGAACGCTTGTTTGTATTTGTTCAAATCATCTCTACCTAAGTGAACAATGCCTTTTCTATCAATGAGAAAAATGTTGTTTTTAGCTGCTCCCAGCGCAATAAGAAGGTTCATTGAAGCGATGCCTGCTGATCCTGCGCCAATACATACAATCTTTGCGCTTTCCAGGCTTTTATTTTGTAAATGAAGGGCGTTTAGTAGACCCGCGGCGATAATAATAGCTGTACCATGCTGATCATCATGAAAAACAGGGATGTCGAGTTTATCTTTTAATTGTTTTTCTATCTCAAAACAGGCCGGCGCAGCTATATCTTCAAGATTAATGCCGCCAAAAGTTGGTGATATATTGACAACCGTTTGTACGAATTCCTCTATATCGCTAGTGCCAATTTCGATGTCGAATACGTCTACATCGGCAAATCGTTTAAATAACACACCTTTGCCTTCCATAACCGGCTTTCCTGCCAGTGCACCCGTGTTACCAAGACCCAAAACAGCTGTACCATCGGTTATGACACCTACAAGGTTTCCTTTTGTGGTGTATTCATAGGCAAGTTCTGGGTCTTTCGCGATTTCCCTCACTGGCTCTGCTACACCTGGTGTGTAGGCTAGAGATAACTCATACTGAGAAGTACATGGTTTAGTTATCTCTATTCCTATTTTTCCCGGTTTTGGTTGGGAATGGTAATCGAGAGCTTGTTTTTTAAGTTCTTTACTCATGGGAAGAGTCCTGTTCTTTTGGTGTTTCAGAAATAGCAGGGAATGTGCCGTTATATCTGTTCGAATTCAATTGCGCTTGGGTGTTTTAGATCCATCGTGAATTTTCTATTCTTCATTTTTACCCAGCCATTAACTGTCACGTTTTTATTAATAAGGCTTTTGAAATTGAATTTGTTAAAATATGATGCGTTGTTTTTACGTATTCGTAGTACCAACTTGTTTATAAAAGTGATGGTTGTATGTCCGTTCAAGTGCTCTACTGACTTAATTTTACCTGTAATACGTCTGTAACCCATTTTATTTTTATTAAGCGATGCGGCTTTCGTTGGTTTAAAATAGCGGCTTTTCCATATGCCCTTTTTAGACTTTTTTGCGATCTGTT
This sequence comes from uncultured Ectothiorhodospiraceae bacterium, assembly GCA_945787715.1. Classification (GTDB taxonomy): domain Bacteria; phylum Pseudomonadota; class Gammaproteobacteria; order S012-40; family S012-40; genus CALZJE01. Next base: position 27,888 of record CALZJE010000001.1, read on the forward strand.
CCGCGACCTTATAGCATCTTTGCAGCCATAAGTTGGGTGGTATGGAGATGTTGCTTGCATAGCCCTTTTCCAAAAGGGAGTATTGTAAGTTTGTCCCGTCTTTAAGAAATATGTGAGCCAAAACTCTTTTGTATCTGTCTTTTCGTTCTACATCGAACTTCAAGCCTATTTTTTGATTTAACACTTTTCTTGAAAGGAAGTGTTTGGCTTTTTTTGCGTAGGGCTCAGGTGTGCCCTTGTTGTAGTTCATTTCTGGGGTATTTATTCCAATGAGTCGTATACTCTGACCATTGGCTAGTTTGATAGTGTCTCCATCATAAACATTGGTGACGTATCCAGTTTGATCAAATTTGTTAATTGAGCAGGTTGTCGGTTTGGCGAACGAGCTAGATGGAAGGGTGTAGAAAATGAAACAGAGTAATACCGCTAGCTTGGCCTTTGATGCCAAGCTAAGTCGGTAAAAAGCTGACTGTGGCAAATAATAATTATTTGCGGGCGTATTTTTGGCGGAATTTATCAACTCGACCCGCGGTATCTAGAACTTTTTGCTTGCCGGTATAAAAAGGGTGACACGCTGAGCATACGTCGATTGTTAAATCTTTGTCTCTTGTAGAGCGAGTTTCAAATTTGTTGCCACAGCTGCAAGTCACTTGAGTTGCAGCATAATTTGGATGAATATCAGCTTTCATAATTAAACCTTATCTAATTTTTAGCTATATCGCCACTCGATCGTCATTTGTCGAGCACCATATAGACGAAGGGCGCAAGTATATTGGAACAATCTACTTTCATCAAGCATTTGTTTTCACGGATTTTGGCGTGATAATCCGGTATTTATTTCAAGCGCCATTAGATGATTTGCTCAGGCTACACTCTATAATGTAGAATTTTGTTGCTTGTCGCGAATGTGTATAAAAACAAATCAATAAGTCAATTTCAACTTCTTTTAACTTGTTGTTATTTATTGGTAAGATGCAGCGAATATTAAAACTGCGGCGCCAAATTAATTAGGCTTGATGTTCTTTTACACTCATTGCCTGTCATTTTATTCATACATAGATTTAGGTTGTATTCATGGATTACCGTAGTGAAGAAAAACGTTTATTAAAATTTATTGCTGCTTCTGCTTTTTTCCTTTTTGTAGGGACCGTTCACGGTGTTTTGCAGGTTATACGCCCAGTTCGTGCTTATTTAGACTCTATAGGAAGTCCTTATGGTGGGCCTGGTCACATGATTGATCCTTTAGCCCACGCGCATATTAACGTGATTGGTGGAGTTGTTTTACTACTCATGGCTGTTAGTTATTATTTATTGCCGCGCATTACAGGTAAACGATTGTTCTCTTATAAATTGGTCGAGCATACTTTTTGGTGGACGAGCCTTGGAATTACTGGTTTTTATAGCACTTTGTTATTCTTTGGCTTTTGGGAAGGTAATTTGTTATTGGCAGAAAACCTTGAGCGTATGCAAGAAGTCCATAGCTATTACAGTAAAACTATAGCTATTATTGCAACAATAATGGGGATGGGTTTTTGGATCTATTTTGCAAACGTTTATATGACTTTCAAACGAGCAGGTAAATCATGATTGAACATGATCAGGAAGTGAATACTGAGACGGGTGAGTTGGCCGAGTCCGAGATGTGTCCTTGCCCAGAAGGGTATCCTGACTGGGATGGCAAAATAATTAATTTGGGCGGTTGGTGTGTCCACGAAATGAAAATAGCATCATTTTTTCATATGCCAATGGCTTACGATATGTATGTTAGTAAACAAGCGGCTAATGTTCAACACCTCGGACTTGTAGAAAAATGGCCTGGTTTTCTGATGACGAAGACAGGTATGTGGGGTGGGAGAATTATGCGGTTATTGGAAGATAGTGAGTCACCATCGAGACTAGTTCACTATCTATCTGAACCATTTTTTGTACAAGTGAAGCTACATAATGGTGGTGTAGGCACAGTACCCAAAGCTGTTCATGAGATGCAAATCGAAATGGTCGAAAGGGGGCAGATCCCTAAAGATCTTTATTTAGCTCATCTAACTTGTCCTCTTTGTGAAGAAAGAAAGCATGGGGATAAGATTATGATATTAAGAAAATTCACAGCAAACGAAAGAATTACGCTGCGTTTGGAAGATGAGCGGCGACGTGAAGAGAAAAAGGCGGCGAAAAAGTCTCTTAAAGAGAGTGGAAATAAAAATACTCAAACTAGCGTGTAACGCTGAACCGAGTATTTGTTAACTCTATTTGCTGTTTGAACTTTATTTTTGCGTCACTTTTTCTTCCCTTGGCGTTTTCTTGTGAGGTTGTCTATTTCGTGGCGGCCTATTTTGGCTGTTTTTGCCTTTGTCGTAAGTCCTAGCTTTCTTTTTTTCGATTTTTACAGCTGGGCTTACTTTAGCAAGTAAATCTTCTGTAACTGGTTTTATCGCAATTTTACTTCCAATGAACTCTTCGATATCAGTTAAATAGAATGCGCTGCTCTCGCAGATTAAATTGATTGCATTGCCGCTGCTGCCAATTCGCCCTGTGCGACCTATTCTGTGCACATAATCTTCGGGATCTTGAGGTAGATCATAGTTTATTACATGCGTTACGCCATCAATGTGAAGACCTCTTGCCGCAACATCGGTCGCAACAAGTACGTCAAACTCTCCATCGCCAAATTCTTTTACCAATCGTTGACGTTTGTTTTGCGGGACATCTCCAGACAGTAGGCCGGCTGTTATTTTATTGCCTTTTAAAAAGGCAGTAACTTTTTCCGCTGTTGACTTCATGTTCGCGAATATAATTGTTCGAGCTGGATGAGCTTTTCGTAGTATGCCAATAAGAATGGCGATTTTTTCAGAGTTTGAGATATAGTAGCCATACTGCTCAATATGTGATTTTTTGTTTTCGCTTTCCACGCTTATAATTTTAGGATTGTCCATCAGCTCATAAGCAAATTCTTTGACTTTAAAACTAATAGTTGCTGAAAATAGAAGGTTTAGCCTTTTATCTGCAGGAGGGAGTCGTTGCAATATGTAGCGGACATCTTTTATAAACCCCATGTCCAGCATACGGTCCGCTTCATCTAAAACCAGCGTTTCAATAGCTTTAAAGCTAAATAGCTTTTGCTTAAAGAAATCGATTACTCTTCCCACTGTTGCTATTAAAATGTCGCATCCCTGGCTTAGTTGTTTCTTTTGCTTTTCGTAATTAGCGCCACCATAGACAACTGTTGTCCGTAGGTCAGTATATTTTAGTAGCGCAATAGCTTCTTGATGAATCTGAAGGGCGAGCTCTCTAGTTGGTGCCAGAATAAGCGCTCGTGGTCCCGCGTTTGCTTTGTTTGAAGGCTTGCTTAGTAATGAATTGATAGTTGCGATAAGAAATGTTGCAGTTTTGCCGGTGCCGGTATCTGCTTGACCAATAATATTTTGATTTTCGAGTATTACGGGCAGAGTATTTGCTTGAATTGGGGTGCAGTAAGTATAGCCAATATCTTTAATTGCTTGCTGGAGAGGAATTGGAAGTTCGAAGTCCTCGAATCGTTGAGTGGTTAGATGTTGATTGTTATTGCTCATTAATATGTGTACACCATTTGAGTTGTAAATTGGGCTCGATAAGTATCGTATTATTTTTTTCGGCTAAAAGTTAAATATTTATGTTAGTGTTTGCCTTTTTCATCACATATATGTACATTCTTATTTCTAAGCTAAGCTTGCCTTTAGCAAAATTCACTTATCACTGTAACATAAGGTTTGCAATTTTGCTCAGTTAGGTAGTATGGAAACTGGATCTAACAATTCGGATGGATTCTTGGCCGTGTAAAGCACATAATTAATTTATAAAATTGGAGGCATTATACAGTGAGTGATCGTATAGTCTATTTGACTGATGATACTTTTGAGCAAGAAGTACTGCAGGGCGAAAGTCCGGTACTTGTGGATTACTGGGCCGAATGGTGTGGACCTTGTAAAATGATTGCGCCAATTTTGGATGAAATTGCCTCTGAGTATGAAGGGAAAATCAAAGTTGCAAAGTTGAACATTGATGAAAATCCTGCTACACCTCCTAAATATGGTATTCGAGGTATTCCTACGCTAATGTTATTTAAAGGTGGCAGTGTAGAAGCAACAAAAGTGGGTGCAGTATCCAAATCTCAACTCACCGCTTTTATTGATAGTAATCTTTAAGTTGAATTTTTTCTTTCTGCGTACTACCCTATACATAGAAAATATGGGTGTACGCAGACAGAAGTGATGCTTGGCTGTGTCCTATAAAACCAAACCAGTATAAAGACTCTCCAACTTTTCAATATCAAAACCAACTAGAATTTGGATCGCCAATATTCTTCGTATATTTAATCATCAACTCAAAAAACACATCCTATAAATATGAATTTGACAGATTTAAAGCAAAAACCTGCGGCTGAACTCATCGAAATTGCTCAGAAAATGGGTTTAGACAATATGGCTAGGTCCAGAAAACAGGATCTTGTCTTCTCAATCCTAAAAGCACATGCGAAAAAGGGGGAAGATATACATGGCAATGGAGTTCTTGAAATATTACAAGATGGCTTCGGTTTTTTACGTTCCGCAGACAGTTCATATTTAGCTGGACCTGATGATATCTATGTTTCACCAAGTCAAATTCGTCGCTTTGCGTTGCGCACGGGTGATACCGTTGCGGGTAAAATCCGACCACCAAAAGAAGGTGAGCGTTATTTTGCGTTGTTGAAAGTTAACGAGATTAATTTCGAGGCTCCTGAAAATGCGCGTGGTAAAGTTTTATTTGAAAACTTAACGCCATTGTTTGCCGAAGAACGATTAATGATGGGGATCGGTAACGGAAGTACTGAAGATTTAACGGCTCGAATCATTGATATTGTCTCTCCCATTGGTAAAGGGCAGCGGGGTTTAGTGGTTTCACCGCCTAAAGCGGGTAAGACGATGATGTTGCAAAACATCGCACATTCGATTACGGCAAACCATCCAGAATGTATATTGATTGTACTGCTTATCGATGAGAGACCTGAAGAGGTAACAGAAATGGCACGTACCGTTAAGGGTGAGGTTGTTTCAAGTACCTTTGATGAGCCTGCAGCACGCCACGTGCAAGTTGCTGAAATGGTTATCGAAAAAGCAAAACGTTTAGTTGAGCATAAGAAAGACGTTGTTATTTTGCTTGATTCTATTACTCGATTGGCTCGAGCTTACAATACTGTGATTCCTTCGTCCGGAAAAGTTCTTACTGGTGGCGTAGATGCCAATGCATTGCAACGCCCAAAACGCTTTTTTGGGGCGGCGCGAAATGTTGAAGAAGGTGGAAGCTTAACGATTCTTGCTACCGCTCTTGTTGATACTGGATCTCGAATGGATGAGGTTATCTACGAAGAGTTCAAAGGTACCGGTAATCAGGAGTTGCATCTCGATCGCAAAGTGGCGGAAAAACGAATCTATCCTGCAATTAATGTAAATCGTTCAGGTACGCGTCGTGAAGAGAAGCTTACTTCTCAGGAAGAGCTGCAAAAACTTTGGATCCTACGTAAGCTTCTACATCCGATGGAAGAAGTGCAAGCGATTGAATTTCTGATTGATAGACTGAAGGATACTAAGACTAACGATGAATTTTTTGATGCTATGAAGCGATAAAAAAGCGATAAATTTTATTTAATGTAAATTTCCTCAAGTCTAATAGTCTATCACCTTACATGCGTCAGCTAAGGTTTTATGTCCCTTTTCAATTGGTTGATGGTGAGTGTTTCACTCTTCCCGAGGATGTCTTCAAACACGCAATTAAGGTTTTACGACTTTCTGTTGATGCGGAGTTTGTGCTGTTCTGCGGTGATAATAGAGAATATCGGGTTAGATTAGCGTCTATTCAGAAAAAATCAGCAGAAGTTAAAGTTTTAGGCTCTCAAAAAGTTAATCGAGAGTCTTCTCTCAAGATCCACCTTATTCAAGGCGTGTCTAAAGGCGATAGAATGGACTTTGTTTGCCAAAAAGCGACAGAACTTGGCGTCCATTCCATAACTCCTGTGTTTACCGACAGAGCTAATGTCTCCTTGTCGGGAGATCGATTGGAGAAAAAACTCAGTCATTGGAAAGGTATAACAACATCCTCTTGTGAGCAGTGCGGTCGTAACTCCCTTCCTTTTGTTAATCCACCGGAGCAGCTTCCATCTGCGTTAAAACGCTTCTCAGAGCTGGAAATTGCCAAATTTGTGTTGTCTCCAACTGCTTCTTGCAAATTACTAGAAACCTGGAAACCCTGCCGTGAGCTTGCTGTTTTAATCGGGCCAGAAGGGGGATTAAGCGAAAAAGAGCTTCAAGCTGCAGCAGTTGCTGGTTTTCAAAGCACTTTGCTTGGTCCGCGAATATTGCGTACAGAAACAGCTGCGATCACATTTATATCCCTTTTTCAGGGGTTGTGGGGCGATTTAACATAAATTGACAATTGGTATTTCCGTCTAAATATCCAGCAAAATACGCCTTTCTATGCATCTTTCAATTGAAAAACAATATAAAAATCAAGCATTAGGAAAAATAAGGGAATTTGCATTTCTTTACAATTGCTAAGGTTGGAGGTTTGCTACCTGGAAATTCAAATTTCATGGCTCATCATGTAGGTTGCACTGACCGCAACAGTAATATATAAATAATAATAGTTGATGAAAATACTCAAGTATGGGTATTATATATAAACCACTAACAAGAGGTAAGCAGTCATGAAAATACCAACCAAAGGACGCTATGCTGTTTCAGCAATGATGGATCTAGCAATTCATGATAAAATAAAACCACTAACGATCGCTGAAATAGCGGAAAAACAGAATATTTCCTTATCATATTTGGAGCAGCTGTTTGCCGTTTTGCGTCGCGAAGGGCTTGTTCGAGGGACTAGAGGGCCAGGTGGCGGTTACAGATTAGCTCAACCTGCTAATATGATTACAGTAGCTCAAATTATTCGTACAGTAGATGTGAAATCGGTCGATCAAGGTAAGGAACATGAAGATTATCTTCCATATATGTTATGGACAGAGCTCAGTAAACAGATTTTTAGCTTTTTAGATAACATTACGCTTGCGGAGTGTGTAGATCATCCTGACGTTAAATCACAATTTGAAAAGCAACAGTTAGTGATTAATACTGAGAGTGATGAAGATCGAGCGGCCGCTTAATATAAACGATGAATAATCTAAGTTAGCACTAGAAAGATTTTATATATAAAGTAGTTAGGAGAATTATAAATGGCTTATAGCGACAAAGTTCTTGATCACTATGAGAATCCGCGAAATGTGGGCGCTTTTGATAAGAACGATGTGACAGTCGGTACTGGAATGGTCGGTGCTCCTGCATGTGGCGATGTCATGCGCTTGCAAATTAAAGTGAACGATGATGGCATAATTGAAGAAGCGCGCTTTAAAACTTATGGGTGTGGCTCTGCGATAGCGTCAAGTTCATTGTTGACTGAGTGGGTTAAAGGTAAGACATTGCAAGAAGCTCAGGAAATTAAAAATACGGAGATTGCTGAAGAATTGGCATTACCACCGGTAAAAGTGCACTGCTCAGTACTTGCCGAGGATGCTATAAAAGCAGCTATTGAAGATTATCAGGGAAAAATGGGTAAAAACTGATATCCCTAGTTTCTCATAGATTCAATTGTATTAAAAAAACCTCTCAGATATTTGAGAGGTTTTTTTTTGCGAACTGAAAAAATTAGGCTTAAAAAATCTTATTTGGAATTAAATACCTTTGCAAAAGAATTATGAATAATTTATATCACTCTCAGCAAGAAAAGATAATACATCAATCTTCTGATGAGTATGGCAAACTGGTTATAAAAGAACATGGTCAAATTAGAAGCTTATATTTTGATGATGAGAAAAAGCAGAGCGCCATATTTACACCATATCCCAGTGTATTGGTGCTGCAATATACTCAAGCCATGATGAGTGCTTTTCTTTTTAAAGCAATGCCAAATCGAATTCTGTTGTTGGGTTTGGGTGGAGGTGGTCTGGTTCACTTTTTGTTGAAAGCAGCTCCCCAGGCAAAAATTGAAGTCGTGGAGTTGAGGCACGAAGTTATCGAACTATCGAAGACTTATTTCAAGCTACCTATTTTTAATAAAAGATTATCAGTTCACTGCTGTGACGCTCTGCTATTTGTTCACGATAATATAATTAATAATTCCCAGAAATATGACATGATTTTTGTTGATGTTTTTGATAAGGATGGTCCGTCAAAAATAAATAAAGATGTTAATTTTATCTTTTCATGCAAAGCTTTATTAAATAATTCTGGTGTTGTTGCATTTAATCTTTGGAATCGTAGAATAGATCACTACCCTTCACTATATAAAAGATATAACGAAATTTTCTCGGAGAACATAATCGATCTAAAATTCGGACGTGTAAATAGTAATATTTTGTTATTTGGATTTTCATCAGACCATATGCTAGATGAATTAAATGGTCTTGGGCTTGAAGCGCAAAAATTAAAGAAAAGATTTGGAATAGACTTCCCTTATTTTCTGAGCCAAATACAGAAACAAAATTTCTCATTTTTATCTCGCATTAAAAAATTCCTATTCAAAAAGCCCGTACATAATTGACGCAAGTCTGCAAAGCTTTAATAGTTAGTGTGCTCATGTGCCAAATCGCGATTGTCGAGAAGGCCTATTTGCTTGCTAAGTAACCGGATTACTATTTTCTCAACACTTAAACTAACTTTAACATTGACAGTGAAGAAGTGTCTTTTTAGACTGCGAGGTCACGAGAAATTTTTAGTTATTCATAGGGAAAAATTATGAAATTGAAATATCATGTATTGAGTACTGCAGCTGTTGGGGCTGCAATGTTGTTACCTATTGCAGCTAATGCGGGTGCCGAAATCTACGGTAAAATTCATTTGTCTGCTGATTACATGGATACAGGCGCCAAAGAAGGTCATGCTTTAAGCAGTAATTCAAGTCGTATTGGTTTTAAAGGCAAAGAAGAGTTAACGGATTCTTTAAAAGCTGTTTGGAAAATTGAAATTGAATCTGGTATCGAAGAGGGGAGTACGTTATTTAAATCACGTGATCGATTATTTGGTCTTGAGACTAAGTCGGGGACTGTACAGTTTGGTTATTATGACACACCTAGTAAGTCGTTAGGCAAAAAATTTGCACAATTTTCCGACACTATCTCTGATCGACGTGGTGTGTTGGGGTATGACTCGAAAGAAGGTGTGAAGTTTGACATACGCGCTGATGATGCTGTGATGTACTCTTCACCTTCAATAGCGGGCCTTAAAGTGAAATTAATGCGCTCTGCGGGTTCTACTGCATCTGATGTTGCATCAGGTGCCGATACTACTCCCGTTACTAGTTTAAGTGCGCTATATGATAAAAAGAAATATTATGTTGGCATTGCTTATGAAGATCAGGAAGCAATTAGAGTATCCGGTATTCGTTTTGTTGCAGGCGCCGCTGTCGCTAAAGCTAAGGTAAATGTGATTTTCGAACAGCTTTCTTCTGATAGTAATAAAGGAAGTGATCGTTCTGTATACGGTTTGAGTGGTTCCTACGGGATAGATACTTATACATTAAAAGGACAAGCATTGCTGGCTGACGACTATTCAGGTAAGTCTGATAGTGGTGCGATGGTAATTTCTGGTGGACTTTACAAAAAAATTGCCAAGAGTTTTGAAGTGTATGGCATTGTATCGAGGTTGGAGAATGACGACAAAGGAAAATATAAACTAACTGGCTCTGGGCACGGAGACTCTTATAAACCAAGTGAAGAAGGTGCTAATATGCACTCAGTTTCTGCAGGTATGATTTATAAATTCTAAGTATCAAAAATTATCTGAATAAGAAAAGAGGGCTATGCCCTCTTTTTTTTATTGGGGTTAGCTGAATTTTACTTTGAATACGACCCAATAACTTCATAATGCATGATTTGAGGCTCTACTCCTTCTGCCATTTTCATGCAGGCAAAATAAGCGTTACAAAAAGGACTTTCAAATATTTTGTCCAATGCTTTTTTGGCATCATCCATTGAGTGCCAATAAACAATATCCATAAAATTTCTTTCACCGGTTTTCACTAGAGTTCGAGCAATATACCCTTCGCATTGTTCCAGGAATCCTTTTTCTAGCTGGGCTGAGGCATTGAGCAATTGAGTGTTTGTAATCCCTTCAGCTACCTCAAATGGAGCCATTTCAATTATTGTTGCATTGTTCATCTTGTTTCCTTTTTTATTAGTTGCTCATAACGACTAAAGTCGTATGGCAATAATAAGCAAGGAGTACTGACAACATTGTGTCAGCAGGGCGTGGTTTTCAAACGGTAAAACGAAAGTTTTTTATTGAGCTAGCAAATCATCCAATACTTTAATCAGATTTTTACCAGTACGATAGTCTTCGTTTAACAAAATCTCGCCTGTTGCTGATATGACGACAGTTGTGCCGTTAGAGGCATGAAACTGGTTGAGGAGTGTATGCTCAGTATCTGCCAAGGTAATGAATTCCGAGTCACTATAACCGCTGGCGATTTCTGAAGCACGAGTTAATGCGATAGAGCCTGATATATGATCGACGAGAACAAATGTAATATCACCTCGATCTCGAAATTGAGGCATTACCGTGTTGAACATGTGGTCTGAATGCCCTAAACAGATTGGGCACCACATGGTGAAATAGAGAACGATAGCATCAGTAGGTGTATCTCCATTTTCGAGGTAAGACGATAGGGTAAATAAATCTCCTTCGCTACTCGTTACTTGAAATTCCGCGGAAATTTGACTAGGCCTGTGGCCTATTGTGCCGCTTTCAACGCTTTCTCGTAAATCAGAATCCGAGGGCAGTAAATCATTTTTTATATCACCGCATGCGGTTAAATAAAACAGGCAAATTGAAAAGGTGAGATAGCGAAACAAAAGATTATTGGAAGACATAGCTAACGCCTGTTGTAAAAACATCTGTTATCGGGAAATTTTCACCCCAGTTATCGCGATCAATAGTGTGGCTCCAACTAAGCTTTAGAATCCATTGATTATCGGAGTCAGACCAAGCGAGTGCAGTGGATATTGAATTTTTTTTAAATCCTGAAGCAGAGTCTTTAACACCATCTATCGTTGATTTTCCTTCGGTTAAATAGTTATAAGATAGTGTTGCTGTGAGTGTATCCAAACTTTCCATGAAGTAAGTGTAGCTCGCTGCAGTAGTAATGCTGGTACGATTGCCCAGTTGCTTATTGTAAGGTTCAACATAGTTACTTTTTTCTCTATTCACTGAGCGTTTAATATGCACACCGTGACTAAAAGTTACTGCTGCAGTGAAAGGGTAGATTGTTTTTTCCACATGAAGCGTGCCGTCTACACGATAAAAGCCGCGACCTGTTATATCAAAATCATCGGGTACATTATCATAAGGAGAGGTGCCCGTCGGGAGGATTAACGAGGCACCCCAGTAAATCGAAGGTTTTAAATCACTCAGCTTTCGCACTTTCCATACACAAGTAATATCGTCGAAGGCTTCATAAAGCAGGGAGATAGACGTATCACCAAGGCCATGTGTGTTGCGCTCTATGCCTGAATATTTATTGCGATTCCAGGTGTATGGCATAACGATAGAGGTTTGCCAGTTGTCTGCCAATCGATAAGCAAATCCTGTATTAAGTCGAAACTGCTTTAGATCAGATCCTTGCTGGTATTCTGCACGTGTTCCATCTGCTTCCCAAAAACCATTATAAATTTCTTGATTGATACTAAGGTCAATCATCGCTGTTGCAGTTTTAGGTAGCATCAAACTGCTACTCGATCCACCTCCACAACAAGAGGCGGCGTGTAGTGATGTCGGACTTAACAGTGTGGCAGCAATGATTGCTAATTTTATCTGCCGCCACCCTCTTTGTTGTTCGTGCATATTATAGTGTAGGTGCAGTGAATTTTAATGTACCGTAATTGCCACCGTTAGTTTTCATTTCGTATTCGGAAGTACCGTCGTTGATCATCAGGCGGAATGACAATGTATTTTGTTCGCTAGTGCTTATCCCTGATAATGAATCAATTGAAAAACGCCCAGTATTATCGCCATCAGCCTGCATTGTTTCCCAAGTTGTACCACCATCCGTTGATACGTCAACTGTTACGGAACTTAGTGTATGCTCAGGGCGTGTACCGTCGCTAAGCGGTCCATGTAATATTTGTCCTGCATATACAGCAGGAAAACTCATGAGATCATGACTGCCATGATCCATCTCCATGGCGCGTGATTGCGGCTTATGATGCATGTGTTGGTGGCCATTTGAGGAATCACCTTCCTCTTCCGGATTTTTCATATCACGAGTAGAGATGAACACGGTTAACGCATGGCTGCTATCAGTGTTCGGTGTAATTTCATGAAGCCATACCCGGAATGGACGAGTTTCTGTTGCGCCCATCATTGTTGTCCACTGATAATTAGAGTTGTTAATTAAAGAGAAAAGCACATCGACAGGCGCCTCGCTATCCATGGGCATAGGCATTTTAACTTGAGGATGAAAAACAACAGCGTGGGTTTTATCTGCTTCACCATCATTGTTTGTATCTTCTTTAACTTTCACCGTATAGCTCCATAAGCCCATAGGCACAGCATTTTCACCCATACCCATTTGCGATGGCATTACGTAATAGCTGTCCATATTGTAAATACCATCAGCTGACTCAGAAGTATCTGTCATCATGCTGTGAGGAGTAGAATGAACGTGGCCGGTTATCATGCGCATATTTGGATGTTGCATAACACCTATGATCTCTTCATCACTACTTGTATTAATAGCAACACCACTTTCATCTTGCAGTGTGATTTTATGGTTGACGTGTGAAACCCAAAATCCTTGGGGGATTGGAGGATTGGCTTCAGTATCCAGTGAAACAGTTATCACACGGCCTGAGTCGGTTGTGATTGTTTTGCTTGCAGCACCAGCTGCATCGTATTTAATTTTAGGTAAGTTGCTCGCAGGCGCCGGAATGCCTGAAGTATTGCTGCTACTGCCAGCAAATCCACTATAAGCCGCTAAAACTCGTGTGTCTAATGGAAGCGTGTTATGTAGAGTCTGTAAATTATGCGTACCGAGCATTACGCCATTTGCGCCATCGGAGCCATCAAGGTCATCGTCAGAGAGGTCTTCGGCAATGGCATTCAACAGGCCAGCTATATCGTTTGAGCTGAGTGATAGCTCGGAAGCTAATTGGCTGAAAGCACCTGCTCGAAAGGCGGCATCTCGATCTGCCTGTGGACGTTCTGCGGCCGATGCGCTATCAAGTATCGAGGGTGAGAACGGCTTTGCGTCCATATTTGGCTCATAACCAAATGCTGTTTTAAAAGAGGCTTTTGCTTGTTCAATAGTTTTTCCATGGTCTTTAACCAGGTAACTGATGACTGATGAACCCGGTGTAATCGGGGCGTTGCCTGTTTGTCCTTTTTGATAAGTGCTCTCAGGCGTTGTCAGCGTAAGTGCATTCTCATTATCAAGCGTGATTGATTCATCTGACGCGCTATCTTTATATATCCCGGTGACTTTAAAGGTTAGTTCTTCGGTCAATGCACTATTAGAGACTTTTAAGCTAAATGAGCCAGCTTCTACCTTGCCTGAAGCAACAGAGTTATTATTGCTATCAACTACCTCTATATCTCCAGAAATTGAACCTGAAACAATAGCGACACCTTCAATCAGTGTTGTGTCTTCTGCTGAATCTTCTATGCATCCTGCTAATCCAATTCCCATAGTCGCAGCTAAAATGCCGCTAAGTGTTGTACTTTTGAATGTAGGCTGCAACATGAAAAAACTCCCCCAATGCCTGTTAATTGCTTGTTAAATGCGAGCTTAAGGATAAGGGGAATTTAGCGATATGAGAATGTGACATATTGTCGCATCAAGTAACTATTTCCTGGTTTGTTGCTGTAAAGATGATAATTATCTCGTAACTGGCTGTTATTTATAGACGAATTAATAAGTGTTTGATATTTTAAATTGTACGTACTAGTATGTTTATTTGTCAGCAGGATTAAAAATGTCAAAGAAAGACGATATTTTAAAGGCAACACAAGAGTTACTTTGGGAAGTTGGTTATGAAGCCATGAGTCCTAAAAAGGTATTGCAAGCAAGTGGGGCTGGGCAAGGAAGCTTGTACCATCATTTCGAAGGTAAAGAAGCGTTGGTGCTTGCTGTCATAAAAAATATTCAACAAGAGCTACAAAGTGAAATTGATACAATATTTCTGTCAAGTGCACCGGCATTGGATAAGCTTGAAAAATATATTCTCAAGCAGCGCCTGGCTTTGAGAGGTTGCAAGCTAGGTCGATTGGCACAGGAAAAATCAATTATTGAGTCTCCCATACGAAATGTTATTAGTGATTACTTTTGCTATGTACATCAGCAGTTGACGGAAACTATTAAGCTCGCACAACAAGATAAGGTTATTGATAGAAGCAGTGATGCAACAGGGTTAGCTACAACCATACAGGCAACGATTCAAGGTGGATATACATTAGCAAGAATCACCCAAGATGAAAAAATGATGTCAGCGGCTCAAAAAGGCGTGTGGCAGCTATTATTAAGGAATCAATTATGAAATTATTTTATTCGCCAACTTCACCATTTGCGAGAAAAACTAGAGTTGTTGCACATGAGAGTGGTTTATCTGATCGGATTGAGTTTATAAAAATGGATCCGCTCACCTCTGTTGATGATCTAATAATTGCAAACCCTCTATCACAAATCCCTACATTGGTGGCTAATAACGGTATATCGCTTTTTGATAGTCGTGTTATTGCCGAATATTTTGACGAGTTATCGACAAACGATGAAAAACAATGTTTATGTCGGCCGCAGGGAGCTGATTATTATAAAGTGCAAAAGCTGCATGCATTGGCCAATGGAATTATGGAGAACGGTGTTGCTCTGACCATGGAAGGGCGAAGGCCAGAAGAGCAGCAATCTCCAACTTGGCAGCAGAGATGGGCAGAGTCAATTTTGAGAAGTGTCGACTTTGTGGCTACTAGCGATGAGCAGTTTGAGTATTTACATATTGGAAATCTCTCGTTTGTCATTGCACTAGAATATATCGATTTTCGCCAACCGCACGTTAATTGGAGAGAAGGTAATGATAAGCTTGTTAATGCGATTGTAGCTATTCAACAGCGAGCCTCCTTGATGGAAACTCGCTTTGTTTAATACTGGTGTTTATAAATTGGTTCTTATGTTTAAACCAGCGGAAAAAGTATCTGCTTCATTCATGAATAGGCTCCTGCCATATTCAATAGAAATGCTGATATCTTTGTTTATGGGAAGGTCGGTACCAATGTTTGGTCTTGCAACAACATAACTTTTATAAAACGATTCCCAGTTAGAGCTGTCGGGGTTGTCAAAGTTGGTTTGCTTATCCAATCGATGATAGCCTAAGCCAACATCCAGGCCTATATGGGGAATAAATACAACAGATCCAATATGAAGCGGCGAATTTTTTTTACCAAAGTTTAATAATTGTAATTTAATTTTACCGTTTATCTCAGCGGCGTAGTTTTCGTTATCATCTTGAGCGTATATCAATTCATATCCGGTTCGGATCGCACGGTTTAATTTACTTTTCGCCAGTTTTATTCCGTAAAGTGAATCAATATTCTGTGATTGGCGATTCAGAGAAATATATTGATAATGAATTTGCCACAAGTTGCTTTGTTCATAGTTTTTTACCAGAGTACGGTTGCGTTGCATTTCAGCTTTACTAACAAATGTTTCGCGTATCTCACTCTTAATGCCGGGTTTCAATTCGATTTTACCGTCTTCAGTATTGCCCTCAAAATTGAATGCGTAGTTTATTAGACCTTCGCATTTTTTGAATGTCACTGTTGAACCAACACGTTGTTTTTTTCCATCAACTGTTAGTCGTACACCTGATTGGTTTGAGCTGAAAGTGAGCTCTGGGTAGCCGTAGCTGCTCAAATCGATAGGGATTACTTTTCTATTTTTGGCGCTAAGCTCAAAACTATCCTCAACTGCGCAGTGATTGGGAGCAGTGATTCTATAACTGTGTTTGCCGACGTTTAGTGAAACATATTGATTGGGGCGAACATTAGCAGAGTCATTAACAACTATTTTGATGCCTTCCCCGACAATATTAAACAGCACAAATTGTTTGTTCAGTAATTTTTTAAGATCATTCTCAATTGATTTGAGTTCGTCCAGTTTTTGCTGATCTAATTGATCTCTTACAAAGGTATATAACCCATCACTAGAAGCGATGTTGATAGCCCATTTTTCCGCTGTTTTTCTTTTTTCAGTGCCTTTGTCGGGTAAATTCTTTATGCGATAAGTGAGTTGTTCATCCAATTTATTTTTTGCGCAGTTAACCAGCGAATTGTGTTTTACAATAGCACATTGCTGGCCATTGCGTTTAACAATGCTAACTCCACATAAGTCCATTTCTGATTTGGTAACCGATTTTGATGTGAACGAGCTCCAAACTGAGTCAATTGAAAAAAGATCAAATAATGAACTTCCAACAACGGAAGTTTCCTGGCCAATTTCTGATTGAATCAGTGAGGACATATTTCGACCGAGTTCTAACCTGGCTTCATTTGAATTTTCACCACATCCTGAATATTCTTTGTTCGAATCGTCGGCGAATAATAGTTGTGGGGCTAACAAACAACATAATATTATAGATATTCGCAAATTTATTTTTAGCGTCATTTTTATGATCCCATCTTTTGATCTGTAAGTATCAAATTTTTGTTGTGGAGCCTTTTCTAGGATTAAGGATGATAGATAAGACTTATCCAAAATCACTAAAGAAGTTAAGCTTATAAATTTAAGCGCTATATTAAAAGGTTTTATGAATAAATGACAATTTTATCATTATAGGTTGGGGTAATTATGAGATTTATAAATTGATATCATGTCAAATGTGGGTTGCTGGCTGTATAGATACAGAGGAGTATACGTTAGCTGAATCTAATTAATACGTTAGCTGAATCTAATTAATACGTTAGCTGAATCTAATTAATACGTTAGCTGAATCTAATTAATACGATAACTGAAGACTGTTCGAATTTTAGAATAGCGCAGGAAGTGTTAATGCAAGTTTATTTGCTTCTAAGGTTGCTTTTCCTCCGAAGGCAAATCCCTTTATTTGTTGTTTGCTGTTTTTAAATAATGCACGTATAGAGTCGTCATTCACTTCGATTTCCCAGCTGCCTTCAATATTAGGGGCAGGGGGCAATACTGAAATTGGGAATGCAGGAGTTTTTAATGTAACTGGCATTGCAGGGTAGCTAACATAAGTGCTGCTATCATTTAATGTCTGTGCCAACACTTTTGTGCACTTCATTAAAGGCATAATAAAGGGTATGAAAAAGCCGTTAACTTCTGCGCAATCACCTAAGGCAAAAATATCTTTTACAGAAGATTCCAGTTTTTCATCTACAATAATTCCACGATTTGTTTTAACTCCAGCCTGTTGAGCCAAAGACAATTCAGCACGCAAACCGATTGCGGATAGAACTACATCACTTAAAAGGCTTTCTCCATTTTCTAGCGTTATCGATAGCTGCTGTTCGTTACTATCGATATTTTTAACAGTATTATTTTTGTACCACACGACACCGATGGCTTCTATCGCTTGTTGAAGCTTTGCTCCGAGAGGCTCAGGCAACATATGACCTAATGGCCAGCTATTGCGATCTATTACATTCACAGTGTAGCCGTTAGCTGCAAGGTCATTAGCAAATTCGCAGCCAATTAAACCTCCACCAAGTATACTAATGGACTTTTTATTTGATATTGCGTCCCTAAAAATTGAATAATCGTGTAGGTTATTTATCGAATAAACTCGATCTGTCGCATTCCCTTTTATAGGGGGCTGTAATGGTGAGGCACCAAGTGCCAAGACGAGTTTGCCATATTCAATTACTTCATCGCCCACTGATATCGTATGAGCAATTGGTTCAATTGAAGTGACGAATGTATGTGTTCTTATTTCAGCATCAAGTTGTTTGGCGATTTCTGAGCATGTTGATGTAGCTAGCTGGTCAGCCGTTTTCTCTTTCCCCAATGCATTCGATAACATGGGTTTGGAATAGGCTCTGCCATCATCGGCAGTAACGATAATTAAGGGAGTTTGTTTATTCAGTTTCCGAAACTCTCTCGCAACACCATATCCTGCTAATCCACTACCGATAATGACAACTGGCTTCATCTTTCTATCCGTCGATCATTTCAAAATCATCTTTTGTTACGCCGCAGTCTGGACATGCCCAGTTTTCAGGAATATCTGCCCAAGTAGTACCTGGCGCGATTCCCTCATCGGGTAGCCCTTCTGCTTCATCATAGATAAAACCACAAACTATGCATTGCCATTTTTTCATTTTAAGACTCCGTTTATCTTCACTATTTAGAAATTAGAGCTAGTGTATCCTGATAATGTTTCGCATGTCTCTCTTCAACTTTAGCTAAAGCAGAAAAACGTTTAGCGGCGACTTCTAAAACCTTTGCAAAACGATCTGCATGTTCTTGCGACTCGGTTATTTGCTCATCAATTTCTTTTACCGCAGCATGATCTTTTTCTTCCAAGGCAGTATGACGAAATTTAGGATACATTTCAGTGTATTCGTAAGTTTCGCCTTCTATCGCTAGTTGGAGCATTTTTTCTGCGGTTAATGTCTCTTTTGGATACAACAGATCTAAGTGACCGAATGCGTGTGCAGTTTCTTGTTCAGCTGTTTGTTCAAAAGCTTCTGCGACAGCAATCTCACCAAGTTCACGTGCACGCTTAGCGAAAAACAGATATTTTCGATTAGCCATCGATTCACCAGCAAATGCGGCTTCAAGATTTTGAATTGTTTTTGATGGTTTATGGTTACTCATTTTGTTTCCTTATGTGTAAAGGGAAGTTATTTCTCTGGAGATGAGCATAGTTGATATGTTATGTTTGATCCAATTGATTAAATATCTAGAGTTAATTGAAAGGATCGATTAATGAATTTACCCTCTATACGCCAACTCCAATATTTTTTAGCAGTGTATGAGCTGCGTCATTTTGCTCAGGCAGCAGAGCGCTGTTTTGTCACTCAGTCAACATTGAGTAGCGGTATTCAGGAGTTGGAAAGTCTGCTAGACACTCAATTGTTTGAAAGAAGCAAACGGAAGGTGTTACCTACTGCAAAGGGTGAAGAAATTGTTAAGATTGCACAGGAGATTCTTAATTTCTCAACGCAACTGGTAGAACAGGCTAAGGGCAGTAATGAACCTCTTAGTGGACCGTTGAGAATTGGTGTTATCCCAACTATCGGTCCCTTTTTACTTCCCATGGTATTGCCTTCAGTTCGGCAGGCATTTCCTAGCTTGCAGCTCTACCTTATTGAAGATCAATCTGCTCGGTTACTTGAAAGACTTAGCAGTGGTGATATTGACTGTGCCATTCTTGCGCTACCTTATGATATTGGTGGCATGGAATCCTATACTTTTTGGAGGGAATCTTTTTGGGTAGCGCTTCCCAAGAATCATCCTCTTAGTGATGGGGCGGCAATTCAATCGATCGATCTTCCTGAAAGCGAACTCTTACTACTAGAGGAGGGGCATTGTTTTAGGGATCATGCGCTTTCAGCGTGTCATAAATCCAGTTTAAAAACCAGTGGTGTCTTTCAAGGAACTAGCTTGTATACATTAATCGAGATGGTTGCTGGTGGGCAGGGAATAACCTTGTTGCCAGAAATGGCAATAAAAAGTAATTCAGTGAAACAAAGCGGAGTCTCATTGAGAGCATTATCTGAAAAAGGGCCTCATCGAGAAATATCGATCATTTATCGTCCAAAATTCTATCGAATGGACGATATAAAGTTGCTTGCTGAAACTATGAAAGCGGCATTACAGAAATCTCATTAAGCTAAGGATAGATTTTGTTTTTTTAAAACCGCATTGGCATTGGCAATAAGGGGAAGCGGATGAATGAAATAATTCTTGAAAATAAAAAAATTAATAATAAAAAAGAACCCTTGTTCAAAGGTTTTGTTATTGGTTTT
The DNA here is from genome assembly GCA_945787715.1 of uncultured Ectothiorhodospiraceae bacterium. Lineage (GTDB taxonomy): Bacteria > Pseudomonadota > Gammaproteobacteria > S012-40 > S012-40 > CALZJE01. The sequence goes on from CALZJE010000001.1 coordinate 47,918, forward strand.
TTTAGCCAAGCAGCACTAATGTTGACACCATTACTGTTAATTTACGTATTGATAAGTGGCTTTATCATTGCGTCGCTCGTTGGCTTTGGCACTGAGTTTATTGTTAACTGGAATAATGATAAGAGAATGTTTAATGTGGCCAATATCTTAGCAAATTGCGCTGGCGGTGTATTAGCTAGTGTGGCAATGGCCGCGATTATTTCGATTGGTAATTTATTAGGCCTGTTTTTATAAAAAACTTTAGTTATCTAGTTGAGGCTCTGAGGCTTTAGTATTTAATCCTATTTTTTCAATATGCGAGTGACTTTTTTCATCAATCGCTCTACCAGCGTTGATTTTCTTCATTGCAACGAATGCCGCTTGCGAAATTTCTGTATCAGTATTTTTCCTTAAAGACACTAGCAGAGGCCAAGCGGATTCATCCCCCATATATCCTAGCAATACAATCCCAGATAATCGAATATTATATTTGCTATTGATAAGCATTCCTGCCGCGTAACGATGTATATCAAGTTGATAAGCGAGAACTGATAATCCTGTTTTTTCCTGGGTATTACTGTGCTCGTATTGATGATTCCACTCTTCGATGAAAAACCAAATGTCTTTTTTGTTGAGTGTTGGAAGTTCTTTTTCCTGCAGAATATGAACTTTCGCCCTGGATAAAATTGGACTCCATAGGCTCATAAAGTGGATTTTTCTTTTTGTACTAAAAAAATTTAGCATGGCAATGACCGGCCTTATTACTCGAGTTGTTTTTAGTAGGTTGTTGAAAAAATATTGCGTTTGTAAATTTGCTATAAAAAACTTACTTTGTCGGATTAACAATTTTTCCAACAGTTTGTAGATGAAAAAATGGTTTTATGTATAGCCAGTTATCGACAGCGGAACGGGGATTATTAAGGCTTTTTTGAAACTGTATGCAAAATATATTGCCTGCTATTGCAATCCTCAGTTTCATGCAGGTATTTATTCTCGTTGGCGCTTGAAATATTCGTTTCAGTCGGTGTGAGTATTGAGGGAGGTCAGATTTATCCTAGAATCCTCAGTTGGACAGGGTGAAGTGTGCGTTTGCGGTGGTGCAGGACAAGGCGTAACGACGCGGAATAGTTATTCTATTCCAAGGCGTTACAACGCATTCATGTGCCACCGCAAGTGTGCAATTCGCGCTGTAGCGTTGCTCACCCAGCAGGTGAAGAGCAGAATCGAAGCTAAATATCTTCGTTTCAATACGTTACCATCAGAATGGAGCGGTTAACTGAGGAATCTAGGTTTATATGCGAATCTAATACGCTCCAATACCAAGCTTGGGATTGGGAGGAAGATAGTCTCCTTAATATCGGAGCGGTTTTTAATTGCGGTTACTAATCGTGAGCTGCGAATGCTGCGGCGTTTGCTTGTTTCTCAAGTCGTTCTTCTAACATATGGGGCATATTAGCAGCGTAATTTGCTGTTGCCTCAGCTGAAAATAGATATGCTTTTGCTTTGGCATCATCACCATTTCTCATCGCTTTGGCTGCTAACTTCTTTAGTACCTCGGTTAAATTTAGTGTCTCTGTGATAACCAATCCATCATTGGGATACTTCTTGAACAATCCTTCACTTTCATGTTCTTGATATTCGCTTTTTGCCCAAATCGAAAGTGATTCTATTGATTCTGCCACCGATTCATAAGCGCTAGGTTTGCTAAAAATGAGTAACGAATTTTTTTCGTTTGCAAATGCTGAGTTGTTGCAAGTCAATCCTGTCATAAGCAACAGGATTGAAGGGGTGAGTTTGTTTCTTGTCATAGTCGGGAATCACTCTGTTGTTATTAATTGTTCATGAGATATGTTGTGACTATAGTAGTCTAAATGATAATGATTATCAATAGCGATTGGTTGATTTTTTAAACTGCTGTTGCTATCTCTGTAGATATTGGCGAGTATAACTCTACTTCTGTTCTCGAATTTTTAGCATAATGAACTTGTTCATTTCATTTAGGTTGATATTTAATGGTTTTTGGTTTGTTCGAAAAAACACCGCTATTAGATGAGTCGTCTGTAGAGTGGTTATATGACGCATATGCATGGTCTTTAACGCAATTTGGAAGTGAGTATTTCTATCAGAAAACAATATTGGTAGAGCCAACAGACAAGCATTTTCCTGGTAAGGCTAATGATTCGCAGAGTATGGCTGAGTTAATCTTGGCCAAGGTTAAGCAATATGCTGGTGTTGATGCATGGCCGTGTAGATTAGTTGATCATAATCAAGCCTCCTATGATATAAATCAATTACCTGCATTACCTGAATTGTTGGATATGAAGAGTGAAAATCCCAATGATACCAGTGCTTTGGTGTTGCTTTATGAACCGATGCAAGTGCGTAACCCAGTTGTTATGATTGCCAATTTTTCCCATCTAATAGCGCACCACATGGGTTATCTGGCCTCAGAAAAACCACCGTGTGACGAAGATCAGTGGTTCCACATGGCGGAACTCGTTGCGATTTTTATGGGATTTGGTCTTATGTTGGCGAATACTGCGAGTCCATATCGGGGTGGCGGCTGTGCACGTTGTGTTTCTCCGCTGTTGGAAAGGAAAGGGCATCTATCGGAAGATGAGGTGGCTTATGCGTTGGCAATATTTAGTGTGCTAAAAAGCGTTCCTGATAAATCTGTTATCAAACATCTAAAAAAGTCGTTGATTCCGCTGTATAAACGAGCTGTCGGTGAAATTAGAACCGATGAGAGATGTGTGAAAATGCTTAAAGCGATTCATAGCAATCCTTTTTTTCGCGGTGTGGAATAATTAGCGTGATAATCCCGGTTTACTCTGGAAACATGCTGTGAATTAAGTAAAATGCTTACACTGGATTTGAGAATTTATGCCTACATTATTGGCAGATTGGATATATAGGTTTAAGAGAGTGAAAAAAGATATGATTGGATATTTGCGAATACTTGCCATTATAGAGGGTGTTTCTCTTTTGGTTTTGTTGTTTATCGCCATGCCTCTAAAGTATTACTTTGCTGCACCTCAGGCGGTTTCTGTGGTTGGAATGACGCACGGACTACTTTTTCTTGCTTTTGTTGGATTTTGTCTTTGGGTGTCACAGCAGAAAAAATGGTCAGAGGGATTTTTTATGCTTGTTATTATTTCATCGGTGATCCCCTTTGCAACTTTTGCAATGGATAGAAAATTAAAAACAATGAGTTGATTAGTTTCCGCCTAATAGACTTGTAAAATTCCATGCTTGGCATGCTCTAAGAGTGGAGACTAAAAGAAGTACTTAAATATTCTTCCTAAGGAGCGACTGTTTTTGCCGATCATTATGATATTATTCGCTTCGCGTCACGACGCATATCTGGAGATATTCGGATGCCCTTAGACGGGCTGTTACACATTGATATGATTTTCGACGATGATTCGTGGATATGTGTTGATAGGACAATGAATGACCTAGCAATTATTGCCTGGACAAATTTTTATATTAGCGCTCGTCTTTTACCTAAATAATCTTTAATTTCTCGTTTAATTTACCGGCGATTAGAATTTGTTGTTGCTCGAGCTTTGCTGTTTTATCGGCGTATTGTTTACCTTTCCTCGTATTAAACTTATCTTAGTTTAAGATTAACTTTTTTGTTGAAATGGAATGATTTTGTTTTGATTATGGTGGTTCTTGAGATATTTTATAAATTGATCGTTTGGCAGGGGTTTACTGAAGTAATATCCTTGGATGGTATTGCACTCGTGTTTTTTTAAAAACTCAAGTTGATCGTTATCCTCAACGCCCTCAGCTATGACGTGAAGATTTAAATTATGAGCGATAGAGATAATTGCTGTACACATCGCGGCATCATCAGAATCTGTTAAAACATCTTTCACAAAGCAACGATCAATTTTTAATGTGCTCACACAAAATTGTTTTAAATAGGATAATGATGAATATCCTGTGCCAAAATCATCGATCGATAATTTAATGCCAATATCATTGAGCTTGTTCAGCGTGTTAATTGCTGCTTGAGGATTTGTTGCGAGCGTTCCTTCGGTTAACTCTAGCTCTAGATATTCCGGGGCAAGGTTTGTTTTTTTCAAAACATTCTTAACATCTTTAAAAATATTACCGCGTTCAAATTGTATGGCAGAAATATTAACGGATACTCTTATGGGAGGTAATCCTAGGTCTTGCCAGTATTTGCATTGTTTGGCCGCTTCTTTCATTACCCATTGACTGATTGGAATGATAAGACCTGTTTGTTCTGCGAGAGGAATAAATTCAAGAGGTGATACTAGGCCGTGTTTTGGATTGTTCCAACGAATAAGTGCTTCGGCGCCAATAGGTATTCCTTTCTTTGCATCTACTTGAGGCTGATAATAGAGTTCAAATTCATTTCGTTCAATTGCTCGACGTAAGTCGGTTTCAAGTGTTAACTCCCTTGCATCCTGTTTGCCCATTTCTTCGCTGTATAAAACAAAATTGTTTTTTCCTAGGGATTTGGCGCGATACATGGCAATGTCGGCTTTTTTCATAAGATCAAGCGCGCTTTGACCATCTTTGGGGTAAAGGCTAATGCCCACAGACGCTGTAGAAAAAAATTCTTCATCAACAAGCAAAAATGGTGTGCTAAAGGTATTAATGATTTTATCTGCAATTTTTCGAACATCGGAAGGATTTGAAAGATCCCTTAATATAATGACAAATTCGTCACCGCCTAAACGACTCACCGTATCACCTTCTCTCAGGCAAGAGACCAGCCTGCTGGCAACATGTCGGAGAAGTTCGTCTCCCACATCGTGCCCGTGAGCATCATTGACCAGCTTAAAGCGATCTAAATCTAGAAAAAGTACAGCGTGATATTTGTCATTCCACGGTCCGCGAGAAATAGCTTGAACCAATCGATCCATTAATAAAATACGGTTTGGCAGTGCAGTTAAGTCATCGTGAGTTGCGAGATGCGTCATTTCTCGTGCTAACCGTCGAGCGTCGCTTACATCGTGGGATACAACGACTGCTCCATTTATATTTTCTTTTGTCCCTTTGATAGGGGCTGTGGATATTTCAACGGCAGTTTCGTGTGAGTTGTTCTTATTAATAACCATTACATTATCTGTAATCTTTACTACTTTAGCTTTTTCAATACACTCATAAACTAGGCCATAATCTAGAGCGGTTTGAGTTGCTTCATATTGAACGTTGAAAACTTCATGAACTGGAAGCCCGAATGCTTCTTCACGAGACCATCCTGTTATGGATTCAGCAATCGGGTTCAAATAATCAATATTACCTTGCTCATCGGTAGTGATAACTGCATCTGCAATTGATTCCAGAGTTGTTAATGCGCGTTCCTTTTCTATAGCAAGTTCTTTGGTACGAGCTTCAACTAATTTCTTGGTTTCATTGTTTCTGCGATGTAGCTCATTATTTCGATTAACAATAGATTTGACCTGCAGAATAATTAAAAAAGTGATGATCAGGCCTGAGATTGTTGCAGCACCAATGAGTGAAAGATCCAGGTCGTTCCAGAACAATGGAGTTTTTATCTCAAGAAAATACGTATCACTATGGGTATTTATTCTATACTTATTCTTAAACAAATTTATTGTTCTGTTGCTTTCTCTATTTGTTGACCTAAAGTCATAGTGAAGCAGTGTGTTACGGGAGGCGTTGTTATAGCTTTGGTGGTCCAATGTAATCTCATGTCCTGAATGAGACTTTAGAAGTTTTTCCGCATTTATTCGTAGAGCAATAACTCCTGTTGTGGTCTTTCTTCTTTCTTTGATAGTTTCTGGCGTTGATTTTCCTGCATAAACAGCAATAAAAACAACAAATTCTTGCTTGTTTTGTGATGTTGCTGCTTCTAACGCTGTAGCAGCCTGTGCGGTGTCGATCGCATGGTAGATAGATGCTTTAAATGTATCTATGGATAGGTAATCATATCCTAGCTGCTTAACGCTAATTGGAGTATAGGGCTCTATAAAAACGACCGGGAAGTATTCATCTCTCAAGCTTGCTGTTATAAATTTGTTGTTACTAATTTCTGTTATAGAATAATTGATATATCCATCGTCTTCAGTGTTTCTTTCAAATAATTTTCGATCTTTTGACGACGTCAGTTTTAAGTACATTGATGATTTTATGTAAGTATGTCTTTCGAGTAAATTACTAGATAACAAACGAAATTCGTCAGTTTCGACTTCATTGGATGCATCAAATAAAGATCTCATTCCGTAGAGTGCTTCATCAATCGAATTTATTTTTTGTGTGATGCCATCTTTAATGATGAATTCTTTAGTATTGCTTTTTTCTTTTGCTTGTTCAAATGAGATATTAAATGCGATATAGACCAAGGATACCGTAATAAATATGCCAATTAGTGCGGCCACGTATGTGGAAAATGCACTATATTTTTTAACGTTATTTGTCACTTATTTTCCTCGATGCACCGCTTTAGAGGCAATAGTAGATGGCAATGTATAGGTGGACGCATCAATTAGAGGGTCGTTTACATATATATTCCATCGCCTATTAACTACTATGGGAATCTCCCCTGGATCTTCGCCACTCAATATTGCTTGGGCTACTTTAGCGGCCCATTCACCTTGCTCCTGAGGAAGTTTGGTTATCGCTAGCATGGCATAAGGTATCATCCAGTCATAATTTGTGACCGTTAAAGTACTCGCATGGTTAGAAACAAATTCTTGAATATTATTTTTATTCCAATCGTTAATGCCACTGTTATTGTTTAAGATAATGAAATCCGCATTTTGAGCTTCAAGAAATGCCTTTTTCCAACCTTCATTGGTTTTTACAAACGCACTCTTTAGATTGATTCCTTGCTCTGAATATTTGGATTTATAACGTTGATAGTCTTTGTGTTCGGTTAGCACATCTGCGGAAAGGTAAACACCAGTTTTAACTCGTCCTACAATGCTTTTTATTACTTTTAGTAAAGGTTGGATTGGAGCAATTTCGATTATACCTGTTGCATTGGAATAAGGATATCCGTATTCCTCTACTGTCCAATTAATTCCACAAAACACAAACGGAAGTTTGTCGTTTTTGTAGTATGGCATGATTAGATATTTGGAAGCGTTGTCATCACATGCGATAACAATATCTGGCTTTGTTTTTTCTATGTATTTTTTGGTTTTGATCGCCATTTTCTTGATAAATGACGCGTTAGGGTTTCGTTTGGAGTCCATATAAAACTTATCAAGGGTACACGTACCTTTTAGGTTTTTTTCAATACCTTCTTCAATTCCATCATTCCATTCGTAACCAGTATGGTAAGACGATACATAGAGGCATTCATTTGCATTTGCTTCATTGATTAGCATGCTGCTAAGTACTAAGCCGAGAAAAATTATAATTGAATGAAAGCCTGATTTTGAATGGATTGAGTATTGTCGATCTTTATCTGCTCCCGGTAGTTGAAGCCCGTTACTTTGGTATGAATGGCGATCCATAATCTATTCTTCCGAATACTTATTGATGAGGGAGTGTTTAGTCACTTGTTTTCCGTATCGGCATACGAAAATGTTGCTTAAGTTATAAAATTGAACTGATCTGTAACGTAGTTGAAAATCACAAGAAAGTGTAAGGTTAGTGGGGTAAGTGCTAAATCAATACCTTAAAAAAGGTATTGCATATTGCGGTTTATTTGCAGTTAAATATTAGATTGCTTCACTGGGAATCATGCTCAGTTTTTCTAGGCGGTAACCGTGTCGATATATCGTATTTAGGCGCCAGCCATTTTCGGGATTAATCATCAATTTTTTTCGTAACAGGCTGATGTGAGTATCAACCGTGCGAGTGTTTAGGTCTGAACGTTGACCCCAAACACTTTCAAGTATATGGCCTCTACTTAAAATGCGACCTTGATTGCGAAATAGAAACTCTGCCAGTTCAAATTCTTTTGCCGTAAGAGTTACTGCTTGATTCCCATGACTCACGGTGAAAGTGTTGGCATCCAAAGAGTACGGGTCATATTTAATGATTGCGTGATTGTTTACGCTTTGTGTAAATCTTCGTATCAAAGCTTTGACCCTTGCAAAAAGTTCGGCTTTTCGAACAGGTTTGATTAGGTAATCGTCAGCGCCGCTTTCTAGAGCAGTGACAATATCCTCTTCGCTATTTCTACCTGTCGTAAACAAGATAGGTGTGTTATAGCCATATTTTTCTCGAATATTTTTGGTGACTTCGATACCTGTCGTGGTAGGTAATTCCCAGTCAAGAATTAATAGATCATAACTATCTTGGGTTAGAGCATTGAGGAGTGCAGGGCCGTCACGATAAATATGGCAAACGTTACTCTTTTCTTCGAGCCAATGCTGAACGATATCAGCGGTCGATTCGTCGTCTTCAAGTAGCGCAATACGCATTATTTTGAATTCCTCTTTATGGTGAATTTACGCTATGCCCTAGCCTTTGGTCTGGCTATCTGACACTAATTTGCAGATTCGATATAACTTGGCGTAGTAAACTTGTTCATTGCCATTAAGTTTGGGAATGATATTTTCAAGTTTTTCCGTTTCATGGACAAAGGAGCCTAGATCAATGTTTTTACTTGTTTTACCGGATAAGAACTTATTAAGTTCAGTCGTCAGATTTGATCTGAGTAATTTAAGGTCTAAATTATTAATAAGGGATGACTTTAGTTCAGTCGCATATTTACTTTGCTGAAGTTCTTCCCATGTTGATTTAATTGCGAATAATTCCATATCTTTGCCCTGCTGACCAAGCCTCAATTATATTAGAATGAAACTGACATTAAGCACCACTGATTGCAGCTTTTCTGACAATATTATTACACAGTTTATTATTTATCGAGAGTGAATGCAGGTGAATATAACAAAATTTAACGCTTTCATTTTTCTACAAAACTATCGATTAAAGCGTGAAAGATTCCACATATTCCGTAATAAATATAAAGTAATTGAGGTGATTGAAGAAGATAATATTAAATTATTGAAATTAACTTACAGCGCTATAAATTATTGTCGGTACTAATTTATTGTAGTTTAAAATTGTGCTCTCTGTTTTTATTTAGTTAAACCAATTAATTGCATTCATTTCCTGTGTCCAATTGCTTTTTCTAGGTTAAAAGATCTTTAGTCTCAATATTGCATTGACTTAACAGGTAGCTGCCCATGTGTCATTGCATAATGCAGTTAATTTTTCGACTGGCATTTATTGTTAGGTGAAGAGCCAGAGAGGAGTGAATGAGTGAGCTGCTTCAATAAAAAATAAAACTATTTGCTTAATGAGGATTGTAAGCCGGTGTTTAAAATGCTGGACGTTTAGACATGTATGCCTAATTCATTTCAAAAAAACATGCATACTTTGTGAGAACGCCAGTATGATACTGGCGTAGAATTATTTTATTACTAGATTAGATTTTAAAACGACCGTTTATGCTCATCGTTTCTTTCGCGTTTCCCCATGCTGTTTTTACGATGGCGTAGATGGGATCCCAGCCAGTAAGCCCTGTCACCCAAAAATAGACAGTGATAATATGCAATATAGCAAAGTCAAGTATAGGGAGATTCAAAGAGTAACATATGATAAGAATAATTAAACCAATAAAACCGCGGAATATACGATCAATTGGCCCGACTGTATTTTTTATTCTATAAAAACCGAGGCTATTTTTATCCATAATTATTTCTCTTAATTATTGTCATGCGATTTCGAAAGTAATAGCTCTATCACACAGATTTAGTTTATCTATAACCTAGCACTATAGTCAATTATTAAAGGTGCATGGTCTGAAAAACGTTCATCTTTATATATACTGCAGGATTTCACTTTCTTTTTCAATCCAGGAGAAATGACTTGGTAATCAATGCGCCAACCCACATTTTTTGCCCAAGCTTGCCCTCGATTAGACCACCATGTGTATTGATCTTTTTCTTGGTTGACGACACGAAACGCGTCAATGTAACCGATTTCGTCAAATACTTCGTCCATCCAAGCTCTTTCTTCAGGCAGAAATCCTGAATTTTTTTCATTAGCCTTCGCATTTTTAATATCAATTACCTTATGTGCAATATTCCAATCGCCGCAGATAATGTACTCTCTATTGTGATCTAGCATCTCTTTCAAAACGGGCGTGAATCGAGTCATTAATTCATATTTAAAGGCTTGCCTCTCTTCCTTTGAAGAGCCCGAGGGGAGATAAAGAGAGATTACACTGATATTACTAAAGTCTACTTGCAAGTAACGACCTTCACTATCCATGTCTTCCCATCCGATACCAACTTTTACGTTGTTTGGTTTTTTCTTGCTATAAATCGCGACACCGCTATAACCTTTTTTTTCAGCATCGTGATAGTGGGTGTGATAACCTTTTGGTGAAAAGCAGGGATCAGTTAACTGATCACGTTGTGCTTTTGTCTCTTGGATGCACACAACGTCGGCGTTTTGGTCGGCTAACCACTCAAAAAAGCCCTTTCTAGCTGCTGCGCGGATTCCATTAGTATTAACCGAAATGACTCTCATTTTTACCTTTTTTTATTAATCACAATGTGATTCATTCTAGCGTGCTTTTGAGGCCATTTATAGGATCAAATTGTCACGGATTAAATTCGCAAATTCCCGTAATATCCGCGATAATTTGATAAACTTAGAAAAATCAGTTGATCCAAGAATTTGAGTACACTAAAAGTAGGCGCACACCATCTTCACGTCCAACTGATCTCTCTAAGATAAATTGACACCAAATAGTTTAGGAACATACTGCATGCAGGATTACCAACGATCATTTCTTAACTTTGCGCTTGAGACAGAAGTATTGAAATTTGGCGAGTTTACATTGAAGTCGGGCCGATTGAGTCCCTATTTTTTTAATAGTGGATTATTTAATTCGGGTAAGAGTTTGGCAGAATTAGGTCGGTTTTATGCGCAGGCAATTGTTGCGTCGGGGGTTGAGTTTGACGTTATTTTTGGGCCAGCGTACAAAGGAATTCCGTTAGCTGCGGCAATAAGTATAGCACTTGCAGACCATCATCAACGAGATGTCCCATATTCATTCAATCGAAAAGAAGCTAAGGATCATGGCGAAGGTGGCACAATAGTAGGGGCTCCACTTTCTGGCAAAGTGTTGATCGTAGATGATGTTATTTCTGCCGGTACATCTGTACGTGAATCGGTAGATCTTATTCGTGAAAACAATGCTACTCCGGCTGGCGTTATGATTGCCCTTGATCGACAAGAGAAAGGTGAAGGCAATACTTCGGCAATACAGGAAATTGAAAAAAAATACCAAATGCCGGTGAATAGCATTGTTCGATTTGAGCACTTGATTGAATTTATTGCGAATAATTCACAACTTGCGGATTATTTGCCCAAAGTAAAAGATTATCGTGAAACTTATGGGGTGTAGCCAGCATTCCAAGGTTTTACATAATTCAACGCCAGTAAGAAATGCCGGTTAGTTCCAAATCAGCTTAATGCCGATAACAATGGTGATAATCTCGTAAACGACTTTGATCCACTTATTTCCTTTTTTGATGGCCAAATGGGCTCCTATGAAACCGCCAAGTAGAGAGCCCAATATAAGTGCTGGCAACCAGTCCCAAGCAATGGTGCCAAGCATGCCCAATGTTATAGCGCCAAAGCCATTCCAGAATAGCCCTACTAAAATAAGTGTGTAGGAGACCGCCGTTTTATAATCTAGTCCAAACCAACGAACTAACCAAAGCGTGACAAATAAACCTGTGCCGGAAGTTAGCGAACCATTTAATACACCAATTGTAAACAACACCGTTCCGCCGATAATATACCCCTGGCGTGTTCGGTTTATTATTTTAGCGTTTTGCCCAAGATTAGGTTTTAATCGAGAATAAACACCGAGACTAATTGTTAGTATGCCTAAAGCAATTTCTGCAATGCGGTCTTCGATATTGAGTATAATGTTCGCGCCTAATATAACTCCAGGCAAACCTGTGCAAAGTATAAAGAGAGCAAACCGTTGGTTTAATCGGCCCTCCTTCATGTGTCTAATTGTTGCACCAATGCCAAGAAAGACACTAGCGACTTTATGAGTTGCTAATGCAACGCTGAAGCTTAAACCAAGAAAAATAATGGCAGGTAACTGGATTAATCCTGCTCCGCCGCCGGCAAAAGCAGAAAAAATGTTAGCGACGAGTGAAATCACAAATAATGTGATAGAGTCATACCAATTCATAATCGAGTGTTTGCCTCACTATTTTCTGCAGATTTAATTATAATAAAAATGATCACATCGTGGCTGTGTTTCACAGTAAGCATGTCATTTTTTATGCAATAGGATGGTTGATAAGTTTGAAAGTTAAGCAAAGATGGTGGTTTATTCTTTTCGGTCTGCTCGTGACTTCTATTATATCTGCAAGTGATGTCTACTACGTATTTAAAGACAAAAATGGAAACACATTGATTCAGGATTCCATTCCAGCGGAATATGTGCACCAGGGATATCGCATAATTAATGAGCAAGGGTTGACGTTACGCACAGTACCTAGCGTTAAGGAGCAACAACGTTTAGCAAATGCTGCAAAACATCGACGGACTGTGGAAAAAGAGAGAGAAAAAAAGCGCAAAGAAGATGATATGTTGTTAGCGAGTTTCTCAAATATTGAGCAAATTCGTGAAGCGGTTAATAAGAAGATATTAGTAATTCAAGTTCAAATAGATGTTACTTTGAATCACATTAAAACATTTGAAAAAAATCTGCTTGAGCTACAGGCGCAAGCCATTGAGTTTGCTAAGCGCCCTGGCGGCATTACTAAAGCTGAAGTGGATGAAGTGCAAAGGATAAAGACAAGCATTGTACGTAATCGTGAATTTATTGTGCGCCAGCGAGAAGAGCAACAAAATCTACGACAAGAATACATGGAATATATCACGCGTTATCGGTTCTTAACGGGTAAGTAGTAACAAAATGTTTTGCCATTGCTCATCGGAATGGGTGAGTGGGCTTTGAGAGAAGTTAGTGCGCCGATGTTGCGCTATTCTACCTTCAACATGCGCAAGAATTAAGTTAGCCATTGCTGCAGTGTTGATATCTGCTGATAGTTCATTACGTAAAGCACCTTCGCGCAAGAATTGTTTAATTTGCATTTCAATGCGATCAAAGAATTGGGAAACGCGAGTTCGTAGTTTTTCGCTTTCTCCCATAATGGCATCACCTGTAAGAATACGAATAATGCCAGGGTTTCTATCAGCAAAAGTTAGCAATAAATGTACGATGGCTTCACTACGTACAATTGCTGATTTTTGTTCTTGTTGGATTTTATTGATTCGACTGAATATTGTCTCTTCACTAAATTGGATTAAAGCTTCGAACATTTTTGCTTTACTAGGGAAGTGTCTATATAAAGCAGCTTCTGAAATTCCAATTTCTTTAGCTAAACTCGCTGTTCGAATAGGTGATCCGGGGTTTTGTTCTAATTGTGATGCGAGTGTTTCTAGAATTTCTTGACGACGATTTTTTTTAATTTTTGTATTCATATCGTGTTCCGTTTTTTGGGTTGTTCTAGGAGTCTTATCCGTTGATCAATGTACCGATGCCAGTATCAGTAAAAATTTCCAGTAGAACAGCGTGTTCTATCCGGCCATCAATAATATGTACACTCTTTACGCCTCCTTGAACAGCGTCAAGCGCGCTGCCTATTTTAGGTAGCATGCCCCCATAAATCGTTCCATTTGAGATTAGTTCATCAACAAGAGTAGGATCCAGGCCGGTCATGAGCTTGTCATTTTTGTCCAACAATCCAGGAATGTTTGTGAGTAAAATCAGCTTTTCAGCATTGAGTGCAGCAGCGAGCTTTCCAGCAACCAAGTCGGCATTGATGTTATACGAAACACCTTTACTATCCACGCCAATAGGCGCTATAACGGGGATGAAATCATCCTTCACCAGCATATTTACAACATCGGTATTAATTTCATCGACTTCACCTACATGCCCTAAATCGATAATTTCTGATGCTTGTAACTCCGGAGTATTACGGCTAGCGTTTAATTTTTTAGCGCGAATTAATCCACCATCTTTTCCAGTTAAACCAACAGCTCGACCACCTTGCTGACTTATGGCGGTAACAATCTCCTTGTTTACCTGGCCGCCTAAAACCATTTCCACAATATCCATGGTTTCTTCATCAGTCACTCTCATGCCATCAATAAACTTTGATTGTTTACCAATGCGTGCAAGCAAGTCTCCAATTTGAGGGCCACCGCCATGAACAACAACGGGATTTATGCCGACGTGTTTTAATAAAACAATATCACGTGCAAAAGAGGTTTTGAGTGCATCATCTACCATGGCGTTACCGCCAAATTTAATAACAAACGTTTTCCCTGTAAATCGTTGGATATAGGGGAGTGACTCAATTAAAACGCTAGCAATATTAGTAGTTTTATTTGTATCCAGTGGCATATTTATTCTGCTCTAATTTGTATCTCAAGTTTTGGAGTTCTTGTTATATTGGAGGCAACAACCACGGTATACGTACAATATGAAAGACGCTGTGAATACTTCCATGTAAGCTCGACGACAGCATCCATGCTGCCGATGCTTTCATATTGTACATATACCATGTTTATTGCAGCTATTTATGAAAATTTGAACTCCGAAACTTGAGTTTTATATTTTTGAAATAATTAAAAAGGAAGAGTCAAGCTCTCGTCAACCGAATGAAAAAGCTGTCGAAATTTTTCTTGAACATCTTTCATCGCTTGTTCGCTACGTCCTTCAAAGCGTATCACAAGGCACGGTGTTGTATTTGATGCACGTACTAGTCCCCAAGCATCATCAAAATCGACACGAATTCCGTCGATGTCAGTAACTTTCGCATCTTTAAAACTTGCCGCATCAATTAAATGTTTCATGAGCTTAAAGTTTTCACCTTCTTCGGTGTCGAGTCGCAATTCTGGGGTGTTAACCATGTCAGGCAGGGATGCAAGCACTTCTCCAGTGCTTTGTTCTTTCTTCGAAAGAATTTCAAGCAGTCGGGCACCTGTGTAAAGAGCATCATCGAAGCCATACCAGCGTTCTTTAAAGAAAATATGACCACTCATCTCTCCTGCTAATGGGGCACCAGTTTCTTTCAATTTTGCTTTAACGAAAGAGTGGCCGGTTTTCCACATTAAAGGTGTGCCACCTGCATCGCGGATAGCTTGATCGAGGTTTACGGAGCATTTGATATCATAAATAATTTCTGCACCTGGATTCCTTGAGAGAACATCTTCGGCATAAAGAATCATTTGTCTATCTGCCCAAATAATTTCTCCGTCAGGAGCGATGACACCTAAGCGATCACCATCTCCATCAAAGGCAAATCCGATATCGGCTTTTTCTTTTTTCACGGCTGCCACCAAATCAATTAAGGTTTCTGGTTGGCTTGGGTCAGGGTGATGGTTGGGGAAGTTGCCATCTATTTCACAATAAAGCTCGGTAACATCGCATCCCATTAATCTATAGAGCTGAGGGGCTAACTCACCGGCTACACCATTACCGCAGTCCACAATTATTTTAAGTGGCTTAGCTAGTTTTACATCGTTAATAATTTCATTAAGATACTCTTCGTTAATATTCACTTCGGTATAGTTACCGGCACCACTAACGATGTCATTATTGATGATGCGATTTTTCAAATCTTGGATGGTTGAACCAGAAAGTGCCGTATTGTTTAAAACCATTTTTAGGCCATTGTAGTCAGGCGGATTATGGCTACCTGTTAGCATGACTCCGCAAGCGGTTTTTAAATGGTAGGTTGCGTAGTATAAAACCGGAGTGGGGGCTTGCCCGACATTAACAACATCGATCCCTGTGCTGAGAATACCATCGACGAGCGCTTGCAATAGTTTGGGCCCTGATAGTCGACCGTCTCGAGCCACTGCAATGGTTTTTTGATTTTGTCGAGTTGCTTCACTTCCTAAAGCCTGGCCAATGGCATAAACCACATCGACAGTTAATGTTTTATCAACAATGCCTCGGATATCGTAGGCTTTAAAAATATCGTGGCTGATGTTTTCTGAAGTGATGTTGCTGTATTGCATTTAGTATCCCTTTTTTCTTTTTGTGAGCAATGCTGACCCGTTACCTTTTTGATTTAATGACGACCAGAATGGCCAAAGCCACCTTCGCCACGGTGTGTTTCTTCAAACTCTTCCACAACTTCAAAAGCCGCCTGTACGACTGGGATAATAACCATTTGCGCAAGTCTTTCACCAATCTTGAGCGAAAAGGGCTCGCTACTTCTGTTCCAGCAAGAAACCATTAGAGGCCCTTGATAATCGGAGTCAATAAGTCCGACCAAATTGCCTAGCACTATTCCGTGTTTGTGGCCAAGGCCTGAGCGAGGGAGTAAAACGGCTGCCAACCCTGGGTCTTCAACGTAAACAGATACGCCTGTTGGAATGAGTTTTGTTTCTCCCGGTTGAATAAGCATTTCTTCATCAATGCAAGCTCGCAAGTCCATTCCTGCAGAACCCGGTGTTGCGTGATGAGGTAATGGGAATTCAGTGCCGATACGTTTATCAAGTATTTTAAGTTGTATGTTTTTTTTCATAAGCCTTTTCATAAGTCAGTGCGATAAGTTCTACAAGTTGTTTTGCTAAGATTGATTTTTTCATCTCGGGTAGCTCGTGGCTCCCCATGGGTGTGAAAATGTGAACTTTGTTTTGATCTGAATTAAATCCTTTGTACTCGCCTGATTCGTTTTGTCCGACTCGATTGGCAATGATCATTTCGAGTTTTTTCCGTGTGAGTTTTTCTTTTGCATTCGTTTCTAGGTTTTCTGTCTCGGCGGCGAATCCTATACAAAAAGGACGATTATCCATCGATGATACTTCGCTAAGAATGTCGGGATTTTTTTTCAGTTCTAGGTTTAATTCTGATTGGCTTTTTTTAATTTTTTGTTCTGCAATATCGACTGGGCTGTAATCGGCGACCGCCGCTGCAGCAATAAAAATATCAGCTTGTTCGGCGTTTTCCATTACCGCGTCATACATTTGCTTTGCCGATATAACATTAACAATATTTACCTGATTCGGGGTGGGTAAATGGACTGGGCCACTAACTAAGGTAACTTCTGCACCTGCGCGCTGCGCTTGCTGAGCTAATGCATATCCCATTTTTCCTGAGCTATGGTTGGTAATATAGCGCACAGGATCTAATGCCTCTTGGGTAGGGCCGGCTGTTATCAATACTTTTTTACCACTGAGCAGTTTTTCGGTGTTGCAAAATTCATCGAGTAGCTGATTAATCTCAAGTAACCGGCCATAACCGACTTCACCACAAGCTTGATTACCCGCTGCGGGGCCTAAAAATTCTACACCGCGAGATTTCAATTTTTCGACGTTGTCTTGGGTTGCAAGATTGTGCCACATGGCTTGATTCATGGCTGGCGCCAGAAATATGGGGCATTCCGCCGCCAGGCAAAGGGTAGAAAGTAAATTATCTGCAAAGCCGTGGGTTAATTTGGCAATAAAGTCTGCACTACAAGGGGCGATTAATATCTTATCTGCCCAGCGCGCTAAATCGATATGTTCCATCACACGATCATCACTGCTGAAAATATCTTTGTACACTGGGTGGCCGCTAATGGCTTGTAGTGTGACTTCACCTATAAATTTTTCAGCAGATTCCGTCATAACAACACGGACAGTGATCCCTAACTCTTGCAATCGGCGAATGATTTCGGGGCTTTTATAGGCAGCAATCCCCCCTGTGACACCGAGCAATACATTATGAGTTGGATTTTGTGATTTGTTCATTGAACGGATTTTACCCCTAAATGCCTGTATATGCACGAGGAATACGGATTATGGCGATTACAGATTGGCCAGCTGATGAGCGACCAAGAGAAAAATTACTTAAACAGGGAGCAACGAGTTTGTCTGATGCAGAACTGCTTGCCATTTTCCTTCGAACCGGGGTGAAGGGGAAAACAGCGGTGGATTTGGCCAGAGGGCTTTTGTCCGAGTTTGGGAGCTTACGCAATATTTTGCGAGCGGATCTACAAACATTTTGCGTAGGTGAGGGATTGGGCGCGGCGAAATATGCTCAACTTCAAGCCGTGCTGGAGATGAGTCGGCGACATCTTCAAGAAAAGCTAAGTAAAGGAGATGCTTTATGCAGTCCTCAAGATACCCAGCGTTTTCTTCATGCATGTTTGGCGGATTACGAGCATGAAGTTTTTGCTGCTGTTTTTCTGGACAATAGGCATCAAGTGATAAAATTTAAAGAGTTATTCATAGGCACATTGGATGGCGCGAGTGTTTATCCGCGAGAAGTGGTAAAGCAAACATTGGAGTTAAACGCGGCAGCCGTAATTTTCGCGCACAATCATCCGTCAGGAGTCTCGTCACCCAGTGAAGCAGATAAAAAAATCACCCGCCAATTGAAAGAAGCACTCGCGTTGATTGATGTTCGAGTGCTCGATCATTTTATCATCGGAGAAGATGGTGGATTTTCATTTGCTGAACATGGATTGATATAAGCTAATAAATATCAGGCGTGGTGTTTAAATTCGTTATGAAGGATAATGATAACAATAGAATTTAAACGAAATGATATGACATGAGGGAGAGGTCATGAAGCGTATTGCGCTATTTGTCGGGCTGGTATTTTTATTCGTGGGGCAAGCACAAGCAGAGAAAGGCGATCAGTACTATCTTGCTAATTTGGCCTATTCATTGGTGGATATATCTGCCGATCCTGATCCACTAATGCTAGTGAGCCTTAGTTACGGTTACGGCTTGAGTCAAAAATGGGCTTTGGAAGTCGATTACACGCAGTCATTTAGCGGCGGAGAGTACAAAGAAACAGATACTGGTACCAATACTAAAGGCGAATATTCCTTATGGGCGCTATCTGTAAATGCTGCATACCGTCATTTATTTAAAGACGTCTTTTATTTTAAAGGGAAAATTGGCTATACCTATGGTGAAAGCGAATTGACACGTTCGGAGGATTCAACAAAGAGTAAAGAACTTAATTCCCTGGCTGGTGCATTAGGTGTTGGTTATTTGGCTGGGAATGTTATTGGTAGCTCATTAACGCTAGAGCTTATGCTAGCAAAACAATCTGAAGATTTGACTTCAATTATGATCGGTGCGAACGCGACATTTTGATGGCTAGGCTACGCAGATATCCACGTTTTGCTTGGGTTAAATATTGATGGAATCAATGAGGTGGAGTTATGGAAGGTGAAAAACACGATTTAGTGCATGAATTTCCTGAATATAAAGAGAAAATACACCAAATGAAAATGGATGATACTCAATTTGCTAGCTTGTTTAATGAGTATCATAAGCTCAATCGTGAGATTCATCGAATAGAAACGGGTGTTGAAAATACATCGGACGACTATCTAGAAGAAGAGAAAAAGAGGCGCCTTAAGTTGAAAGATGATTTATTTGCTATGTTGCAGAGCTGAGATTGCATCTAAGCTATTGAATCTCGCCGAAAGATAGTTTTATCTCATCAGATAAACAGTGTTTGCTGGAGTGTGCTTAAACTCATCGTTGCATTGTAAAAGGATTTTTGATATAAATTGCGCCCCTTCGCTCGGGAGAGCGGAAGTAAAGAATTTATTTTGGAGAGAAAGTGATGTCAAAAGTTTGTCAGGTTACTGGGAAGCGCCCAATTACCGGAAACAACGTTTCTCACGCTAATAACAGAACAAAGCGTCGATTTTTGCCTAACCTGCATTCACGTCGTTTTTGGGTTGGAAACGAAAGCCGTTGGGTTCGTTTGCGTGTAAGCACTAAAGGTATTCGCATGATTGATAAGCTTGGGATTGACCAAGTATTATCTGAGATTCGTGCGCGCGGCGAAAAAGTCTAATCGAGGATTATAGAAATGCGTGAAAAAATTAGATTGGTTTCTAGCGAAGGTACAGGTCACTTTTACACGACGACTAAAAACAAACGTACTATGCCGTCTAAGATGGAAATCAAAAAGTACGATCCAGTTGTTAGAAAGCATGTAATGTACAAAGAAGCTAAAATTAAATAATTCTCTGTATATTTATTCAAAGACCGCCATTTGGCGGTTTTTTTATTTCTGCGAATTATTTTTATGATAATTCTTCAGTAGTTTCATGTATTATTCCTGCGCATGGTATCAACCTAGAAAAATCAGTTGCTAGTTGATTTATTGTGCAATCAAGCCAATTGCACGTGCTTCATTCTCGTGCCCGGCTAATCTTTCTACAATTAAAGTCTTACCTTGCAAATATGAAATTTTTAAAATTTTAAAAAGTTTGGGATAATTCCGTTCTCGCTTGCTGTCAAACCAAGCATTTGTAGCTATGATCTATTTCGTAGCGTTTACCAATGAATTATAAGGATTAGTAATGAAAAAAAGAGCACTTAAGCAATTTGTCTTTGTGTCTGCGATATCTTTTTTACTTTTGGGTAGCAATGCTTATGCACAAAGAGCTTATATTGCTTTAAGTGAGGTTAGCGCTCAAATTGGTTATGGGACGTTGGTCGGAGGCAGTGATTACGGTCGCACAGAGTTTGCGCTGGATTTTCTATATACTGAAGAAGATGCCTATGTAGGTGATATCAGTTTCCAGGTGTTTGATCAAGTTGGTAGCAAGGTTAAAGGATTGGTTGCTGGTATTGGTGGGAAAGTTTATGCCTTAAATCAAGATAATTTTGATGCATTAGCTTTAGGGATTGGTGGAATGCTAAGGTATTCAATTCCCTCGGTGAAGCGACTCATTTTAGGTGTGGATGGTTACTATGCACCAAGTGTGGTTTCGTTTATAGACGCTGAATCTTTTTACGAAATTGCCGCACGAGTAGAATATTCAGTGTTACCACAAGCAGGTGCTTTTGTTGAATGGCGCGATTTTGGTTTTGAAGATAGCTCAGGTAAAACCCGCCACATAGATGAAAATTTGCGATTGGGCCTGGAAATTAACTTCTAATAGGTTTCCTGCTTTTGCCAAAAGAGACGGTTGTTTTAGTCCATGGTTTATGGATGAATTCTCTAAGCCAATTCTTTATTGGCAAGCAGTTAAAAAAAGCGGGCTTTAATACCGCTTATTTTAGTTATCCAACAGTCTTTGGTTCACTTGAACACAATTCAGAAAAGCTACACAAATACCTTGAAAAGCTAGCTAGCGAACAGAAAACAATACACTTAACCGCTCATAGTTTGGGCGGTTTTGTTGTTTTAGCGGCTTTAAAAAAAGGTCAGCTCGCAAATATTGGTCGCGTAGTTCTGTATGGCTCGCCAGTGAATGGCAGTATTGTTTGTCAAAAATTCAAGTACTACCGTATAGCTCGGTGGTGTTTTGGCAAAAGTTTAAAGCCATTATGTGATGGCATTTCACCGCCCGAGAATTGCGATATTGCCGCGATTGCTGGCAACGGTGGTTGGGGAATTGGACATTTAATTGCTCCGGTGCTAGTTCCGCATGATGGAGCCGTTGGGGTTGAAGAGGTTCGGCTGAAGAATAGCCATCCTATGCGAGTTATCAATGTTTCGCATTTTTCTATGCTGATGTCTAAAAAATTATCGGATGCAATTGTTCAGTATTTACGCCATGGCAGATTTTAAACGATGACTTATGAATTATTCAAACGAGAATGTTAGAATCCGCCGAGCTGAAATTATTGTGCAAAGTCTATTCGCGTTTAATAAATAGGCTATATTAAGAGGAAGTCATGGCTGGTCATAGTAAGTGGTCGAACATTAAGCATCGAAAAGGTGCGCAAGATGCAAAACGTGGGAAAATCTTTACTAAAATTATTCGCGAATTAACGGTTGCTGCCCGCTTAGGTGGTGGCGATGCTTCAGCAAATCCGAGGCTTCGAGCTGCTATTGATAATGGCTTGAGTAACAACATGCCTAAAGATACTATCGAACGCGCAATAAAACGTGGTGCTGGCGGTGGTGACGAAGCTAATTTAGATGAAATTCGTTATGAGGGCTATGGGCCAGGTGGTGTTGCGGTGATGGTTGATTGTATGACTGACAATAAAAATAGAACTGTCGCAGAAGTGCGTCATGCGTTCAACAAAATGGGTGGAAACCTGGGGACTTCCGGTTCAGTTTCCTATCTCTTTACAAAAACTGGCATTATTAGCTACCCCTCAGGTACAGACGAAGAAAAAATTATGGAACTGGCCCTGGAAGTAGGTGCCGATGATGTAGTGACAAATGATGATGGAAGTGTAGATGTACTGACAACACCAGAAGCCTTTGGCAAGGTTAAAGACGCATTAGTTGCCGAAAGCTCTAAACCGGAATCTGACGAAGTAACAATGCATGCTGCAACAACTACAGCACTTAATGTGAAAGAAGCGGGAACGATGATTAAACTAATCGATATGCTGGAAGATCTGGATGATGTACAAAATGTCTATTCCAATGCAGGCATTTGTGAAGAAGTGCTAGCGCAACTCAATTGAATAATTCTCGAAACTCAAAACTACGTATATTAGGCATCGACCCTGGATCTCGTGTCACGGGCTATGGTCTGATTGATGTGAATGGGCAAAATTATCGTTATGTGGCGAGTGGATGTATTCGTATAAAAAGTGAAAATTTCCCTGACCGACTAAAAGAAATCTTTGTTGGGGTTGATGAAGTGATAGCCGAATACCAACCTACTTTGGCAGCTGTTGAGCAAGTATTTGTAAAACTTAATGTCGGCGGCGCTTTAAAACTAGGTCAGGCAAGAGGTGCGGCAATATGTGCCTGCGTGATGCGCTCACTTGATGTTGGGGAGTATATGCCTAATCAAATTAAAAAAGCGGTTGTTGGGCGAGGCCATGCAACAAAAGAACAAATTCAGCACATGGTAATGACTCATTTGAATTTAACCCAGTCTCCTCAATCTGATGCGGCAGATGCATTAGCCACTGCGCTTTGCCATGCGCAAACATTTCGTACGATTGGTCGTTTTTCTCAACGTGTTGCGGGAGGTCGATTGTGATTGGGCGGCTTGTCGGAGAAATTATCACTAAAAAACCGCCACAAATTTTGCTTGATGTTAATGGCGTGGGTTATGAAGTTGAAGCGCCAATGACAACATTTTACGAACTGCCAGATGTTGGAAACAAAGTAATTTTGTTAACCCATATGGTTGTACGAGAAGACGCACAATTGCTTTATGGTTTTGCCAGTGAAAATGAGCGTAGTATGTTTCGACATCTTATTCGAATAAATGGGGTTGGCCCCAAGCTGGCGTTAACCATTTTATCAGGAATTTCTGCTTCTGAGCTCGCTCGTTGTATTAACGAACACGATGTAACCGGGTTGGTGAAATTACCTGGGGTTGGAAAGAAAACAGCGGAACGTCTGATTGTTGAACTAGTTGATCGCATCAAAGATTTTGTACCGAATGCTGATGTGAGTGAATCTAGCACAACCGCGATAGCTCAGTCGGTTGTTGAAAATGCTTCGAGTGAAGCTGAATATGCACTCATTGCTTTGGGTTATAAGCCCCAGGAAGCCAGTCGAATGATTCGAAATATCGATACAAAAAACCGAACGAGTGAAGATGTAATTCGTTTAGCGTTGCAGTCTGTGGTGGCCGGTAAAAAATGATAGAAGCGGATCGATTAATTAGCACCGAGCCTGTTGGGCGCGAAGAGCAATTGTCGGTTTCTATTCGCCCACGCATACTCGATGAGTATATCGGCCAGGAGGCGGTGCGTGGTCAGTTGGAGATTTTTATCGGTGCAGCTAAAATGCGTACCGAGGCATTGGATCATGTTTTGCTTTATGGCCCTCCAGGGTTAGGTAAAACAACGCTTTCTCATATAATTGCACAGGAGATGGGCGTTAGTATCCGTCAAACTTCTGGTCCAGTGCTGGAAAGGCCGGGAGATCTCGCCGCAATTTTGACTAATCTTGAGCCAAACGATGTGCTGTTTATTGACGAAATACACCGTCTTGGTTCGGTAGTTGAAGAAGTGTTATATCCTGCGATGGAAGATTTTCAGCTGGACATTATGATTGGTGAAGGTCCTGCTGCGCGTTCTATTAAACTTGATTTGCCACCGTTTACTTTAGTTGGCGCAACCACAAGAGCGGGATTGTTAACATCTCCCTTACGTGATCGATTTGGGATTGTACAGCGTTTAGAGTTTTACAGCATCGAAGAATTGACAACGATTGTTAAACGA
This sequence comes from uncultured Ectothiorhodospiraceae bacterium, assembly GCA_945787715.1. GTDB lineage: Bacteria > Pseudomonadota > Gammaproteobacteria > S012-40 > S012-40 > CALZJE01. The sequence continues at coordinate 72,032 of CALZJE010000001.1, forward strand.
AGTGCTTCACTGCTTAAAGTGGATATTGATGAAGGCGGGGCAACTGAAATTGCTAGACGTTCACGAGGAACGCCAAGAATTGCAAATCGACTTCTACGACGCGTTCGAGATTACGCAGATGTTAAAGCCGATGGCAAAATCAGTGATGATGTGGCAGACCTGGCGCTTTCAATGCTGGATGTGGATAAGCAGGGATTTGATTTAATGGATCGCAAGTTAATGCAAACAATGATTGAATCTTTTGACGGCGGCCCAGTCGGATTAGATAGCCTCGCAGCGGCGATCGGTGAGGAGCGCGGAACGATAGAAGATGTATTGGAGCCTTACTTAATTCAAAAAGGGTATATGATGAGAACGCCAAGAGGTCGAGTGGCTACAAAGAACGCCTATCTTCACTTTGGTCTTTTATTTGCGGATGACAATTGACAGAAATTGTCGCAGAAGCACAATCAATCAAAGTGACGTTTAAAAAATTGAGTTTAAAAAAATGTCTATAATGCAGCATTGATGGAACAAAAGGCATTTGTCGGTTATTTCATAAAAGTACTAGAATTAATAAAATTGCTTGTTCAAGCAGATGCTTCTGTCGTATCTTTATGTGCTAAAAAACTGAAAGTCAAATGAATTCCGGAATATTTACTTGAGGAGTTAATGCGTGAGCACTGATTTATCTATCATCGGTTTAATTGCCGGTGCATCACTTTTAGTGCAGATAGTTATGCTGATTCTACTGATAGCGTCGATACTGTCTTGGACGATAATTTTTAGCCGATGGAAATTGTTACGAAAAGCAGAAGCGAATACTAAAGAGTTTGAAGATCAGTTTTGGAGTGCAGATGACTTGAGTGATTTGTACAAAAAAGTTTCTCAAGTTGAAAAGAAGCCGGGTGAAAATGGCGTTGAAACAATTTTCGAAGCTGGCTTTCGTGAATTTGTTCGGCTGCGCAAAGATGATGACTTAACCCCGAAAGTAATTATGGAAGGCGTGCAGCGTAGTATGCGTGTTTCCATAAACCGTGAAATTGATATTTTGGAAAATCATTTGCCGTTCCTTGCGACGGTGGGTTCCACCAGCCCATATATTGGATTATTTGGAACAGTGTGGGGGATTATGAATTCGTTTCGTGCACTCGGTAATGCAAAACAAGCAACCTTAGGCATGGTTGCACCAGGTATTGCAGAAGCCTTGATTGCTACTGCTATGGGCCTATTTGCTGCAATTCCTGCGGTAATGGCTTACAACAAGTATATTAGTCAGGTCGAGAGATTAACTGGGCGTTACGACGCCTTTTATGAAGAGTTTTCTAACATATTGCAGCGTCAGGCACATAAGTAGTGAGTTATCAGCGACGTCCACGTAAAAAGGCAATGGCTGAAATCAATGTTGTTCCATACATTGATGTCATGTTGGTATTGTTAGTGATTTTTGTTATTACCGCGCCTTTGCTCACGCAGGGAGTGCAAGTAGAACTGCCTCAAGCAGCTTCAGAACCTATTGATAGTGAAGTGCAAGAACCATTGGTTGTTACTGTTGATTTGAATGGTAATTATTATCTTAATGTTGGGGAGGCCGTAAAATCCCCTATTGATCACCAAGCTCTTGTGAATAAAGTAGCTGCTATTTTACGATTAAAACCGGAAACTCCAGTGATGGTACGAGGGGATAAAGACGTTAATTATGGGAAAGTTGTCACCGCAATGGCGCTATTACAGCGCGCAGGTGCGCCAAGTGTCGGATTAATTACTGAAGCACCGGAGCTCATTTCACAATAACGCCATGTTAATCATAAAAAAATACCCCCGTTCTTTTGCTGCAGCCGTAGCACTCCATATATTTCTTGCGATTATTTTTTTGGCAAACATAGAGTTTGATAGCGAACCGGCGATACCCGAACAAAAAGAAGTGGATGTTGTTCAAGCGACAGCAGTTAATGAAGAACAAGTACTAGCCGAGTTAGCAAAACTAAAAGCTGCTGAGTTGGCAAAGAAAAAGAAAGAAGATGCGCGTGTAAATAAGCTTGAGCGAGATGCGGATAAAGCAAAAAAACAGCGGGAAAGAGAACAAAGGCGATTGGCCGAGTTAGAGAAAAAGCGTAAAGCAGAACAAAAGAAAAAGCAGCAGTTGGAAAAAGAAAGCAAAAACGCAGAGCAAAAGCGTAAACAGGAAGAGAAGAAGCAAAGGGAAGCTGAGAAACAGCGAAAAATTGCTGAACAGAAGCAAAAAGACGCTGAAAAAGCTACCGCAAAAGCAGAGAAAGAGCAAAAAGCCGCAGAAACTAAGCGCCGCAAAGAGTTAGAGCAGCAGCGAATAGCTGAAGCACAACGTCGCAAAGCGGATGAAGAGCGCAAGCGAGCGGAAGCGAAAAAACGCAAAGCTGAAGAAGAACGTAAACGGGCCGAAGAGATTGAACGGAAAGCTAAAGAAAAAGCGTTACGAGCCATTGAAGAGCAGCAAAGACGTGAGGAAGAGATAGAGCGTCAACGCCAGATGGCTGAAGAGCAGAAACGACTGAAGGCATCTAGTGACAAAAAAGCGCAAAAAATTATCAATCGCTATGTGGGATTAATTAAACGTCAGGTGGAAAATAATTGGCGTAAACCCTCAACGGCTACACCAGGTATGTCATGTGACGTGCATGTGCGGTTAATGCCTACGGGAGATATCATTACAGTGGAGGCGAAAAAGTGCACAGGTGGTGATGCAATTTTTCAGCGAAGTGTTGAGGATGCGGTAAGAGCAGCCGCACCTCTCTCATTACCAACGGATAAAGCATTATTTTCTCAGTTCAGAGAAATTAATTTCAAATTTAAACCAGAAAATTAGAGGTCTTTAATTTGCGTAGAAATGTAGATTGAGTGTTTCGTTAAAATTGTGTGAAGGTCACCCTGGATTTAAAAAATACTAGGCACTAATCTTCTTGCAGAAAATTTTTGGAAAAATTGTCGCATTTGCGTAAGATAGCTTGCTAGATTTTCATTTAAATTCATATGCGATTGCAAAGCGATCAAATTGTTGTCGAAAGTAAATTCAAAGGTGTTGGGTTGATTAAAAAACTAGCTTTTATTTTCATGTTGTGTGTTTTTGGCGGAGGAAAAGCCTTCGCTGCACTAACCATTGAAATCACCGAAGGTGTAAGTGATGCTTTACCAATTGCTATTGTCCCATTTAAATGGTTGGGTAAAGATGAATCCCCTGCCGCAATAATAACTGAAGTGATCAATGCAAACCTTGCGCGTACTGGATTATTTGCGCCACTGGAAGAAATAAATTTAGTGGCCAAGCCATATAAGACACAGCATATCAATTACAAAAATTGGCGCATGATTGATATTCCCAATTTAGTCATCGGTAGAGTTCAACCTGCCGGGGAGGGTACATTCAATATCGAGTTTGGTTTGTATGATGTTTATCGCCAAAAATATATAACAGGTTATCGTTATGGCGCAAAAACAACACAGTTTAGAAAGATAGCGCATAAAATAAGCGACATAATTCATGAAGAGTTACTCGGCATTAAAGGTGCATTTGATACTCAAATCGTATACATCAAGAAATTCCCCAATTCAGATGAAAAACCTTATCGTCTCTATTTATCTGATGCGGATACGTACAATGAACAAGAAATAATGCGGCATAATTGGCCCATATTTTCACCAACGTGGTCACCTGATGATTCCAAGATCGCATTTGCAATGGCAGGAAGTCATGGGCAAAGTATTTTTCTTTTTGATATTTCAAAAGGTGATCGCCCCAAGCGCGCAACAGATCGCAAACACAAAGCCAGTGCGCCGTCATGGTCTCCTGATGGAAAAAAACTCGCTATGCAGGTTCTCAAAAATGGTAGTGCTGACATTTATGTGATGGAAATTGAATCTCGAAAAATGAAGCGCATTACACGCCACTGGTCTATTGATGCAGAGCCAGCTTGGTCTCCGACTGGAGAGCAAATTGTATTTACATCTGAGCGCGGTGGTTCGCCACAATTGTACGAATATCGATTCGATAGTGGAAAAATTAATCGTTTAACCTTCAAAGGTAAACAAAATTTACGCGCATCGTTCTCGCCTGATGGAAAACTGATAACTTTCGTGCACTTGTCTCAAATTAGTGGCTATAATGTTGCCGTCATGGATCTGAGTACAAAGCAAATGCGGATTTTAACTGATTCATCCAAAGGCGAATCAGAGCACGAGTCGCCAAGTTTCGCACCAAATGGCGGTATGGTTATCTATGCTGCAAACTACGCGCAAAAGGGAAAGCAGGGTAAGAAGACAGGTCTAGTTGCGGTTTCTGTCGATGGGAATGTTCAGCAACATTTTGTAGACACAGGGGTTGGAGAAGTTCGAGAACCTGCCTGGTCCTCTTACCTGGATTGAATAATTTTATGGCAAACATGAGGAGTGGTATATGAAGCCGGTCATAAAGCTGGTAGTGGCAATTCTGCCTGTGTTGATGATTGTTGGCTGCGGAGGAGATAAGGCCGTTGAGGAAGAAGCTGCTGCAGGTCAAGAAGTGACTGTTGATAGCGGTGCAACAACCGGAGATTCTGTTTCAGGCACAAGATTGGATGAAGGAGCGGCTGACAGTGCTATAAGCACTGGTGTTGATGATGCGGCAGCTACTATTGAAGAAGTTATTGATGATACAGATGCATCTGCGGCTCTATTATCCGAAAGAAAAATATACTTTGATTTTGATCGAAGTGAAATTAAGCCAGAATTTAGAGAAGTGCTGAGTGCTCACGCGAATTATTTAGCATCCAATCCTAATGTGTCTTTGGCAATCGAAGGTCATTGCGATGAGCGCGGAACGCGAGAATATAATATGGCACTGGGTGAGCGTAGGGCTTTTTCTGTAAAACAGTTCTTGTCACTTCAAGGTGTGTCAAATGATCAAATCAGAACTGTAAGCTTTGGCGAAGAGCGCCCTGATGTAGAAGGGCACGATGACTCAGCATGGAAGTGGAATCGTCGAGCTGTATTTGTTTACGCTGAGTAGATTTAAAATATCGTGATAATGTTTGTTAAAAAGGCGATTGTCCGTAGAGTGGCTGGTGCGGCAGGTCGCCTTTTTATCTGTTTTATGCTCTTTTTCTTTGCGGCTGTTCCTCAATCGATTGCTGCAAGTGATCAATCTGTCGAGCAGCGCGTCCAGCGTCTTGAGCGTTTGTTGGCAAATCAAAACTTGATCGACATGCTGACCTCATTAAAGGCTCTTCAGCAAGAAGTTAGTAACCTGCGTGGTGATCTTGATTTATTGAATCATGAATTGAGTCAAATTAAAAAACAGCAAAAAGATATATATATCGATCTGGATCAGCGTATTCAAGACCTAGACGGACGTGTAACAAAGCTGCGTATTTCACCGATCATCCCATCTGTGGACTTGAGTGGTGACGCGACTGAAGCTTTTGGGGATGAGGTTGTTTCTGTAGAAGCTGAGCAAAGTGCCTTAAGTAAGGAGCAGGATTATCAAAACGCATTGGCTATTCTAAGGGATGGTCGATACGACGAAGCAATCCAGGCCTTCCAAATATATCTTATCTCTTATCCAACAAGTGAATTAGCGGCTAATGCGCAATATTGGATGGCTGAAGCCTATTATGTGCTGAAGAGCTACGAGTCTGCTTTATCTCACTTTCAAAAAGTTATTACAGCTTATCCTGAAAGTCGAAAAATATCTGATGCGTATTTGAAAATGGGATTTAGTTATTACGAGCTTCAAAAATGGGCGGAAGCGAAAGGTGTGTTAGAAAAAGTTGTTTCAGATTATTCTGGTACTGCAGCTGCCCGCTTAGCAAGTCGCCGACTAGATAAGATGAAAGTCGAAGGTCATTTGTAAAAGTCGACCTTGCTCGGAGATTACACTTTGCTTTTGATTTAATGTCTTCTTGTGTAATAATTCGCCGCTTTGTGTGGTGAATTTAAAATCACCCATCCTCTGTTAACAATGAATCACTGGTTATATCCATGTCTAAGAATCCTCGTTTAAGGATTACCGAAATTTTTTATTCCCTTCAAGGTGAGGCGATAACTGTTGGCTGCCCCACAGTTTTTATTCGGCTAACTGGCTGTCCGCTTCGCTGTCAGTACTGCGATTCTGCGTATGCGTTTCAAGGAGGTGACTGGTGGGATATCGACGACATTGTCACTGAGACATTAAAATATAATTCGCAATACGTGACGGTGACGGGTGGAGAGCCACTCGCGCAAAAAGACAGCTTATTGTTGCTAAAAAAATTATGCGATACCGGAGTGAATGTATCTCTTGAAACTAGCGGCGCACTCGATATCAGCGAAGTTGATGGTCGTGTTAGTCGGGTTATGGATATAAAAACACCTGGATCTGGAGAAGTAGCCAAAAATCTCTGGAAAAATATTGATCTACTAACCTCGCGTGATCAAGTTAAATTTGTTCTTTGCAGTAAAGATGATTACGATTGGGCAAAATCCATCCTGCAAATATATAGCTTCCCCAAAGATTGCGAGATTCTATTTTCAGTTAGTGTTAACGAGTTAAGTCCGACTGAATTGGCTGACTGGATTGTTGAAGATAGGCTTAAAGTCAGATTTCAAGTGCAGCTGCATAAATTGCTTTGGGGGGATGAGCCTGGAAGGTGATGGAGCATGAATGACTCAAAAAAAGCTGTAATTTTATTATCTGGTGGTTTAGATTCTGCGACAGTTTTAGCGATCGCTAAATCTCAGGGGTATGAATGTTATACCGTGAGTTTTGATTATGGGCAGCGGCATCGAGCCGAGCTTGAAGCAGCGGCTAAGATATCTCAAGAATCTGGCGCCAAACAACACAAAGTTGTGGCGATTAATTTGGCGGATTTTGGTGGCTCTGCTTTAACTGATAAAGCGATTGATGTGCCGATTAATTCACCAGAAGGTATACCGATTACCTATGTGCCAGCAAGAAATACAGTTTTTCTTTCGCTTGCGCTAGCTTGGTCTGAAGTGTTGGGCGCAAATGATATATTTATTGGTGTAAATGCGGTGGACTATTCCGGTTACCCGGATTGCAGGCCGGAATATATTGATGCTTTCGAGAGAATGGCTAATTTAGCGACAAAAAACGGCGTTGAAGGTGTGGGCTTGAATATACGAGCACCGCTCATTCACATGAGTAAGGCAAAGATAATCGAACTAGGCGTTATCTTGGGAGTGGATTACAGAAAAACAGTCTCCTGTTATCAGGCGGATGAAAAAGGCGCCGCATGCGGAGTTTGTGATTCTTGTCGCTTGCGTCGGCAAGGTTTTAAAGAGGCGTGTGTTGAGGATATGACGGTTTATCGCTAGGCTGTTGTGAAGTACATTCATTGTTTAAATAATATTCACAAGCCTGTTGTTTAAGTTTATGTATTCTATGCTTTTATGTCTGCTCGCTCAAAAAACTTATTGCGAATTATTGAATTTTAAAAACAGCGAAAAAATTCAAGAAAGGCACTTGTCATTTGGCAAATTCTCTGTATGATACGCGCTTCCTAAGTGAGGGCCGTTAGCTCAGTTGGTAGAGCAGTGGACTTTTAATCCATTGGTCCCGCGTTCGAGTCGCGGACGGCCCACCATTTTCAGAAAGCCCTGTATGAATTGCAGGGTTTTTTTATTTGCTTACAAGTTCTGCTAATCAGATGCAGGGTTCGTTTTCGCTCTTGAAAAAAGCTTGAGTTTTCATGAGTTAGATGTTGACATGCAAACGTGGTTTGTAGAGAATACACCGCTATTTTTGGAGGGGTTCCCGAGTGGCCAAAGGGAACAGACTGTAAATCTGTCGGCTCCGCCTTCGAAGGTTCGAATCCTTCCCCCTCCACCATTTTTTGAATAGGCTATATTAATGTAGTTATTCTGATGGGTTTACGACGCGGGTGTAGTTCAATGGTAGAACTTCAGCCTTCCAAGCTGAATACGTGGGTTCGATTCCCATCACCCGCTCCAAATTTGTAGTGCTTGCACTAGGTAAAGATCTGAAGCTTTGCGTTGTTAGTTTTAACACCTAGGTTTGTTAGGGTGAGTGGCCTTTAGGCAGTTAGATTCGCCCACATAGCTCAGGGGTAGAGCACTTCCTTGGTAAGGAAGAGGTCCCCGGTTCAAATCCGGGTGTGGGCTCCAGAATTTTTGTATTCATTTTTATTGATCAATTTAGTTATGTTAGAGGGGATCTCTCGATGTCTAAGGAAAAATTTGAACGTACTAAACCCCATGTGAATGTTGGCACAATCGGCCACGTTGATCATGGTAAAACAACTTTGACTGCAGCATTGACCAAGTGTATGGCAGAAAAGCATGGTGGTGAAACTAAAGGCTACGATCAAATCGATAGCGCACCAGAAGAAAGAGCGCGTGGTATAACTATCGCAACCGCTCACGTGGAATATGAATCTGATGTTCGTCATTACGCGCACGTAGATTGCCCAGGTCATGCTGACTATGTTAAAAACATGATCACTGGCGCTGCTCAAATGGACGGTGCGATCCTTGTGTGTTCAGCAGCTGACGGCCCTATGCCTCAAACGCGTGAGCATATTTTGTTATCACGTCAGGTTGGTGTTCCTTATATTGTTGTCTACTTAAATAAAGCAGACATGGTTGATGATGAAGAATTGCTTGAGCTTGTAGAGATGGAAGTTCGTGAATTGCTGGATATGTACGAATTTCCTGGTGACGATACTCCTGTTATCATTGGCTCCGCACTGAAAGCAATCGAAGGTGATCAGTCTGAAATCGGTGTCCCTTCAATTAATCGATTGATCGAAGCAATGGATAGTTATATTCCTGAGCCAGAGCGTGCAATTGATGGTGCATTCTTGATGCCTGTTGAAGATGTGTTCTCTATCTCTGGTCGTGGTACTGTAGCAACGGGTCGTATCGAGCGCGGTATCGTCAAAGTTGGTGAAGAAATCGAAATCGTTGGTATTAAAGATACGGTAAAAACTACAGTAACTGGCGTGGAAATGTTCCGCAAGCTGCTTGATGAAGGTCGCGCTGGTGATAACGTAGGTATTCTTCTTCGTGGCACCAAACGTGAAGATATCGAGCGTGGTCAAGTATTATCAAAGCCAGGCAGTATCACTCCTCACACCTACTTCGACGCAGAAGTTTATGTGTTGAGTAAAGATGAAGGTGGTCGTCATACACCATTCTTCAAAGGTTATCGCCCTCAGTTTTACTTCCGTACTACAGATGTAACAGGTGCATGTGAATTACCAGAAGGTGTTGAAATGGTAATGCCTGGTGATAACATAAACATGAAAGTCAGATTGATTGCACCAATTGCAATGGAAGATGGCTTGCGATTCGCGATTCGTGAAGGTGGCCGTACTGTTGGTGCTGGTGTTGTAGCAAAAGTTATTGAGTAATTAGTTGTTCTAGAAATATTGAGGCGCCTGGAAAGGCGTCTCAATTGTTGGGTGTTTAAGCGCGCTTTTTTAAAGTGTGATTGTCAGTAGGCCAGTAGCTCAATTGGCAGAGCAGCGGTCTCCAAAACCGCAGGTTGGGGGTTCGATTCCCTCCTGGCCTGCCATTATTTATAGTTAGGTACGTGTACCAAATGGCAGACCGAATTAAACTGATAGTTGCAGTGCTCCTGGTTGCAGGGGGAATTGTAGGTTTCTACTATTTCTCTGAAGAGTCCACTTTATACCGAGTGATCGGCTTATTAGTGGTTTTTGGAGCTGCTGTAGCAGTAGGTATGATGACCGCAGTTGGTAAAAATTCCTGGGCATTTGTCGGGGAAGCTCGAACTGAGGTTAGGAAAGTTGTGTGGCCTACTCGCAAAGAGGCTTCACAAACAACGCTTCTCATAATGGCTAGTGTTATAGTGGTTGGCCTGGCGCTGTGGGGTTTGGATTCCTTATTGCTATGGGGCGTGCAGATCTTAACTGGTCAAGGGAGTTAATCGGCTATGGCATTGCGCTGGTATGTGGTACATGCTTACTCAGGTTTTGAGAAGCAGGTGCAGAAGTCACTGGAAGATCGCGTGCGAAACAGTGATGTTGCAGATAAATTTGGTCAAATTCTCGTTCCTACTGAAGAAGTGGTAGAAATGCGAGAAGGCCAGAAGCGGAAGAGCGACAGGAAGTTTTTTCCTGGTTATGTTCTGGTGCAGATGGATATGGATGATGCTACATGGCACTTGGTGAAAAGTGTACCAAGGGTTATGGGGTTCATTGGTGGTTCTAGCGATAAACCAGCAGCCATTACCGAAAAAGAAGCTGACGTTATTCTTCAGCGTGTTCAAGAGGGTGTTGATAAGCCCAGACCCAAGATTTTATTCGAGCCAGGTGAAGTTGTTCGAATTAACGATGGACCATTTAATGATTTCAATGGCGTTGTTGAAGAAGTAGATTACGATAAAAGTCGTTTAAGAGTATCAGTTTTGATATTTGGACGTTCTACGCCTGTTGATTTAGAATTTGGGCAAGTCGAAAAAGGTTGAATTTATTGCTCCTGCTCGCGTATTCGCGTGCGGGAGTTTTTTGTCGTGTGAAAACCGGGGAGCTGAAAGGCGTTAGTTACTCCACTTACTCAGTAAGTTTATGAGAGTAACGGTACCCAATAAAGGAAGTTGAAAATGGCTAAAAAAGTACAAGCTTACATTAAGCTTCAGGTTAAAGCTGGTCAAGCTAACCCAAGTCCTCCTGTTGGACCTGCATTAGGTCAGCACGGTGTTAATATTATGGAATTCTGTAAGGCGTTCAATGCTCAAACTCAGAGCATGGAAGCTGGTCTGCCAATTCCTGTTGTTATTACAGTTTATGGTGATAGAAGTTTTACTTTTATTACTAAGACTCCTCCTGCATCAGTTCTAATTTTGAAAGAAATTGGTTTGAAAAGCGGAAGTAAGACACCGGGGCGTGATGTTGCTGGCAAAGTGACTCGTGAGCAATTGGCTAAAGTTGCTGAAATCAAAATGCCTGATTTAACAGCTGCTGATGAAGAAGCTGCGATTCGGACGGTTGCAGGTAGTGCGAGAAGCATGGGCTTGGAAGTAGAGGGCTTATAATCATGGCAAAATTAACAAAACGTCAAAAAGCAGTAAGTGAAAAAATAGAGCCGGGCAAAGTTTTGTCTGCTGAAGATGCATTTGCTCTTTTAAAATCTTTACCACAAGCTAAATTCACAGAGTCTGTGGATGTTGCGGTAAATCTAGGTGTTGATCCACGAAAATCAGATCAGGTTGTTCGTAGCTCTACCGTTCTTCCAAATGGAACAGGTAAAACAGTTCGTGTTGCTGTATTTACGCAAGGCGCAAATGCTGACGCTGCCACTGCTGCTGGTGCTGATATTGTTGGTATGGATGATTTAGCTGCTGAAATTAAAGCGGGTAAGATGGATTTCGATGTTGTTATTGCAACACCGGATGCGATGCGTGTTGTTGGTCAACTTGGCCAAGTTCTTGGTCCTCGCGGCCTTATGCCTAATCCTAAAGTCGGTACTGTTACAACGGATGTAGCTGCTGCTGTTAAAAATGCTAAGTCTGGTCAAGTTCGGTACAGAACTGACAAAGCAGGAATTATTCATTGTAGTGTGGGTAATACCGCATTTGAACCAAATGCATTAAAAGAAAACCTTGTTGCTTTATTGGCCGATTTGAAAAAAATTAAACCTAGCTCGGCGAAAGGCATATATTTCAAGAAAGTTACTGTTTCCACAACAATGGGCCCTGGAGTTCTAGTGGAAGTATCATCGGTAGCATCTTAAAAAACTTTGGACTGCTGGCTTAATCGTCAGTAGTCGTCAAAGACCGTAGGAGCACCTAAGAATTAGTTGCTTAATGTCCTACGCAGACGGTGACCCTTTACAAAATTGTAGTAGTGGTAAACCGTGGGTGGTGTGAAGTAGTTTTACTTTGCACTTTTGTTGGAGTATTAGACGATACCCTGGAGATTTGCTTGTGAGTTTAACTCTAAAAGCTAAAAAAGCGGTTGTTGATGAAGTATCTGTAATTGCTGCATCAGCCCATTCAGCGGTAGCGGCAGAGTATTCTGGACTGACAGTTGAAGAGATGAGCGACCTACGTGTGCAAGCACGAAAAGGCGGAGTCTATCTTCGTGTTGTCAAAAACACACTTGCTCGTCGTGCGGTCGAAGGTACTGAGTTTGAATGCATGAAAGATGGTCTAACCGGACCATTAATTATCGCGTTTTCTCAGGAAGACCCAGGTAGTGCAGCGCGTGTTATTGACGGATTTGCCAAAGGAAACAGCAAGCTGGTTGTTAAGCTTGTTGCTCTAGGTGGAAAGCTGTTAGCACCGTCAGATATTAAAACTGTTGCTAGCTTACCTACTAAGGATGAAGCAATTGCTCAATTGATGTCCGTAATGATCGGACCTGTTGGCAAACTCGCTCGTACACTTAATGAAGTGCCTAGTAAGTTGGTTCGTACAGTTGCTGCTATTAAAGATCAAAAAGAAGCGGGTTAATCCCACTGTTTTTGTTCTTGGATAAATAGAATTGTTTAAATATAGTCAAAGTTAGGAGATTTAACATGGCTGCTACTAAAGAAGATATCCTAGAAGCCATTGCCAATATGTCGGTAATGGAAGTTGTAGATTTAGTTTCTGCAATGGAAGAGAAATTTGGTGTTACAGCTGCTGCTGCAGTTGCTGTTGCTGCACCTGCTGGTGAAGCTGCTGCTGCAGCTGAAGAAAAAACAGACTTCAATGTTGTTATGACTAGCTTCGGCGCTAACAAAGTTGCTGTTATCAAAGCAGTACGTGGCGCTACAGGTCTTGGTCTTAAAGAAGCTAAAGCAATGGTTGAGGGTATCCCTGCAACTGTTAAAGAAGCAGCACCTAAAGATGAAGCTGAAGAGCTTAAAAAGCAATTGGAAGAAGCTGGAGCTGCAGTCGAGCTTAAATAATTACACCAAAAACTTTGTTAAGTGTAATAGTTTCTACTAATATGTAAGATTTGGCTGGTGGCTTTTGTCGCCGGCCTATTCTTGCTTGTTATTAACCCTTTGATTGTTGATTGCTATTTAAACAGTTTACAGAATTAATCGTTTTCGAGTTTAAAATCTGAGCAATTTGTCCTTTTTTTGCACGGCTTAAGAGGCACACTAATGGCGTACTCATTTACCGAGAAAAAGCGAATCCGAAAGGATTTTGGTAAACACCCAGATGTTTTAAAAGTTCCATATTTACTTTCCATCCAACTTGATTCATATAAAGAATATTTACAGCGCGATGTAGCTCCAGAAGATCGAAATGACAGAGGGTTGCATGGTGCTTTTAAATCGGTATTTCCAATCGTCAGTTATACCGGTAACGCCGCTTTAGAATATGTAAGCTACCGCTTGGGTACTCCTGTTTTTGATGTGAAAGAGTGTCAAATGCGTGGTTTAACATATGCCGCGCCACTTAGAGTTAAACTTCGATTGGTTATCTATGATAAAGATGCTGGTCCAGAAGCTAAATCTGTAAAAGATATTAAAGAGCAAGAGGTTTATATGGGTGAGATCCCATTGATGACTAATAACGGCACTTTTGTTATCAATGGCACTGAGCGAGTAATCGTTTCCCAGCTTCATCGGTCACCTGGTGTGTTTTTTGACCACGATCGTGGTAAGACTCATTCTTCAGGTAAATTATTATATTCAGCTCGCATAATCCCCTACCGTGGGTCATGGCTAGACTTTGAATTCGATGCGAAAGATGCTGTCTTTGTTCGTATCGATCGTCGTCGTAAACTTGCTGCATCTATACTGCTAAGAGCATTAGGCTATTCTACGCAAGACATGCTGGAAATGTTCTTTGATACAGATAAATTTACGCTTGAAAATGACAAGTGGTATATCGCATTAGAGCCTACGCGTTTACGTGGTCAAACGCTTACTTTCGATTTGAAAGACAAGGCGGGCAATGTGTTGGTTGAGGCTGGTCGCCGTATTACGGCACGTCATATTCGTGATATGGAGAAGAACGAACTAAGTGTTCTCGAAGTTCCTGCAGAATATCTTTACGGTAAAGCATTCTTCAAAGATATTATTGATGAAACTACCGGCGAAGTAATCATTAATGCTAACGATGAAATAACTGAAGAGTCGCTTGAGAAGATACTTGCTGCTGGCGTTAAAGGTTTTGAGACGCTTTATACCAATGATTTGGATCATGGTCCTTACATGTCCGATACATTGCGTATTGATTCAACGACCACAGACCAAGAAGCGCAATTTGAAATTTATCGAATGATGCGTCCGGGTGAGCCACCGACAAAAGACGCTGCACAGAACCTATTGCAGAATTTATTCTTTACTGATGATCGTTATGATCTATCAGCGGTAGGGCGCATGAAGTTTAACCGTCGGATTGGTAAGGAAGACGGAGATGGCACAGGTGTTCTTACTAACGATGACATAATTGCAGTCCTTAAAACGCTCATCGGAATTCGCGATGGTCACGGTCATGTTGATGATATTGATCATCTTGGGAATCGTCGTGTACGTAGTGTTGGCGAAATGGCTGAGAATCAATTTCGAGTCGGTTTGGTGCGTGTTGAGCGTGCTGTTAAAGAGCGTTTAAGTCTTGCTGAGTCTGAGGGATTGATGCCGCAAGAGTTAATCAACGCTAAACCTGTTTCTGCAGCCGTGAAAGAATTTTTCGGTTCTAGCCAGCTGTCTCAGTTTATGGATCAAAATAATCCTTTATCTGAAATTACACATAAACGAAGAATTTCTGCGTTAGGTCCTGGTGGTTTGACGCGAGAGCGTGCCGGATTTGAGGTTCGCGATGTTCATCCAACACACTATGGTCGTGTTTGTCCAATTGAAACGCCTGAAGGGCCGAATATCGGTCTGATTAATTCGCTATCGGTGTTTGCCAGAACAAATGCATTCGGCTTTCTTGAAACGCCTTATCGAAAAGTAAATGACGGGAACGTTACTGACGAGATTGATTATCTTTCTGCAATTGAAGAAGGTAACTTTGTTATCGCCCAGGCCAATGCAACAATTGGTGAAAATAAAACGTTAACTGATGAGTTGGTTTCTTGCCGCTCGGAAGGTGAGTTTATTTTAGCGACACCTGATCGCGTTAACTACATGGACGTTTCTCCAAAACAGATATTATCTGTGGCGGCATCACTTATTCCGTTCCTTGAGCATGATGATGCTAATCGCGCGTTAATGGGGTCGAATATGCAGCGTCAAGCGGTACCGACGTTGAAAGCAGATACCCCGATGGTTGGAACAGGTATTGAAAAAGCGGTGGCAGTCGACTCGGGTGTAACAGTGGTTGCGAGCCGTGGCGGTGTTATAGACTCAGTTGATGCGGCAAGAATCGTGGTTCGTGTTAATGACACTGAGACAGAAGCGGGTGAAGCGGGTGTAGATATTTATAATTTGAATAAATATTCTCGTTCAAATCAAAATACCTGTATTAATCAGCGACCACTAGTTAAGCCAGGTGATTTGATTTGTGCTGGTGATGTGCTGGCAGATGGTCCATCAACAAGTTTGGGTGAGTTGTCGCTCGGACAAAATATGTTGATCGCATTTATGCCGTGGAATGGATATAACTTTGAAGATTCGATACTCATTTCTGAGCGCCTAGTTGAAGAAGATCGCTTTACAACAATCCATATCGAAGAGATGACTTGTGTGGCGCGTGATACCAAGCTCGGGCCTGAAGAAGTCACAGGTGATATTCCAAATGTTGGTGAGTCAGCATTATCAAAATTGGATGAAGCAGGGATTGTTTATATTGGTGCTGAAGTAAAAGCTGGCGATATCCTTGTCGGTAAAGTTACGCCAAAAGGTGAAACTCAGTTAACACCAGAGGAAAAGCTGCTCAGAGCTATTTTCGGCGAAAAAGCGTTAGATGTTAAAGATACTTCTTTGCGCGTTCCTTCCGGTATGAACGGTACTGTTATCGATGTTAAAGTCTTTACACGTGATGGGATTGAAAAAGACTCTCGTGCTAAAGAGATTGAAACTGCTGAGTTAGATCGTTTTCGCAAAGATTTGAATGATCAATTCAGAATTCTTGAAGGTGATACATATCAACGTATCGAAAAATTATTGCTTAGCCAAGAGGCATCTGGTGGTCCAAATGGGCTCGCATCTGGTGCTGCTATTAGTAGTGAATATTTAACGGGTCTGGATCGTGAAAAGTGGTTTGAAATTCGTTTGAAAGACGACTCTGCCAACGAACAATTAGAGAAGGTCGCTGAGCATTTGAAACAGCAGCGTTCGCTATTTGATGAGCGGTTCGAAGAGCAACGTGTCAAGATCACTTCAGGTGACGATTTAGCGCCTGGCGTACTTAAGATGGTTAAAGTGCATATGGCGGTCAAACGTCGTATTCAACCAGGTGACAAGATGGCTGGTCGTCACGGAAACAAGGGTGTTATTTCACAAATTGTTCCTGTTGAAGATATGCCCTACACCAAAGATGGCACTCCTATGGATATTTGTTTGAACCCTCTGGGTGTGCCGTCTCGAATGAATGTTGGCCAGGTATTAGAGACGCATTTGGGTTGGGCGGCAAAAGGCCTGGGTGTGAAAATTGGCAAAATGCTCGATGCTCATGCTCGTACAGAAGAGATGCGTGAGTTTTTAGGTAAAGTTTACGCTAACGGTGCAAACGAACCATTAGATGATTTAACCGATCCTGAGATCGATGAGCTGTCGCATAATCTACGCAACGGTGTGCCGATGGCTACGCCTGTATTTAGTGGTGCCACTGAGCAAGAAGTTAAAGATATGTTGACGCTAGCTGATTTGCCTACTTCCGGTCAAACGCACTTGATAGACGGGCGAACAGGCGAAACGTTCGATCGAGCGGTAACTGTCGGTTATATGTATATGTTGAAGTTAAATCACCTTGTTGATGACAAGATGCATGCGCGATCAACCGGCCCATACAGTCTTGTTACGCAACAACCTTTGGGCGGTAAAGCTCAATTTGGCGGACAACGATTTGGTGAGATGGAAGTGTGGGCGCTTGAGGCTTACGGTGCTGCATACACGCTTCAGGAAATGCTTACAGTTAAGTCGGATGACGTTAATGGTCGAACCAAGATGTATAAAAACATTGTTGATGGTGATCACAAAATGGATGCAGGTATGCCTGAGTCTTTCAATGTGTTGCTTAAAGAGATTCGCTCCTTAGGTATCGATATTGAACTTAGTAAGATATAAGCATGAAGATGTATCCAAGAAACTTTGAGATTATTAGTTTTCTTCAAAAGGAGAAACGACTTTGAAAGATTTGCTGAATTTATTAAAGCAAGGTCAAACGGAAGAGTTTGATGGCATCAGAATCGGATTGGCTTCGCCAGAAAAAATTCGATCGTGGTCGTATGGTGAAGTTAAAAAACCTGAAACGATTAACTACAGAACTTTTAAGCCGGAGCGTGATGGTTTGTTTTGCGCGAAGATCTTTGGGCCTGTCAAAGATTATGAGTGCTTATGTGGGAAGTACAAACGACTAAAGCATCGTGGTGTGATTTGCGAGAAATGTGGTGTTGAAGTAACACTGGCTAAAGTTCGCCGTGAACGTATGGGGCATATTGAGCTTGCTAGTCCTGTTGCACATATCTGGTTTTTAAAGTCATTGCCGTCACGCATGGGCTTGTTGCTGGACATGACTCTGCGTGATATTGAGCGCATTCTCTATTTTGAAGGTTTTGTTGTTATCGATCCTGGTATGACAGATCTTGAACGAGGGCAGTTGTTAACTGACGAGACATACCTCGATGCAATAGAGCAATGGGGCGATGATTTTGATGCTCGCATGGGTGCCGAAGCTGTTTTTCAACTGCTCCGCACGCTAGATATGGAAGCAGAAGTAGCTCAGGTTCGAGAAGATATGGATGCAACATCTTCTGAAACTAAGCTGAAGAAATTAACTAAACGACTAAAGTTGATGGATGCGCTAATCGGATCTGGCAATAAAGCACAGTGGATGGTAATGACAGTGCTTCCAGTTTTACCGCCAGAGTTAAGACCTTTGGTGCCGCTAGATGGTGGGCGTTTTGCAACTTCAGATCTAAATGATCTTTATCGTCGAGTTATTAATCGTAATAATCGCTTGAAGCGACTTCTTGATCTAAATGCACCGGATATTATTGTGCGTAATGAAAAGCGTATGC
The DNA here is from genome assembly GCA_945787715.1 of uncultured Ectothiorhodospiraceae bacterium. Lineage (GTDB taxonomy): Bacteria > Pseudomonadota > Gammaproteobacteria > S012-40 > S012-40 > CALZJE01. Next base: position 90,130 of record CALZJE010000001.1, read on the forward strand.
TTCAGGAAGCGGTTGATGCGTTACTCGATAACGGTCGCCGTGGTCGCGCAATCACTGGTACAAACAAGCGACCTTTAAAATCTCTTGCAGATATGATTAAAGGTAAGCAAGGGCGTTTTCGTCAAAACTTGCTTGGTAAACGAGTTGATTATTCGGGTCGCTCAGTTATCGTGGTTGGCCCTACGCTTCGTCTCCATCAGTGTGGCTTGCCTAAGAAAATGGCGCTTGAGTTATTTAAGCCATTTATCTTTAGTAAGTTGGAACGACGTGGTTTGGCGACTACAATCAAAGCAGCTAAAAAAATGGTCGAGCGTGAAGGGGCAGAGGTTTGGGATGTGCTTGAGGAGGTTATCCGTGAGCATCCCGTATTACTTAACCGTGCGCCCACGCTTCATCGACTCGGTATTCAAGCATTTGAGCCGGTATTGATTGAAGGTAAAGCTATTCAGTTGCATCCGTTGGTCTGTGCTGCTTATAACGCTGACTTTGATGGTGACCAAATGGCGGTCCATGTGCCGTTGTCGCTCGAAGCCCAGTTAGAAGCACGAACATTAATGATGTCGACAAATAACGTGCTTTCACCAGCTAATGGTGACCCGATTATTGTTCCTTCTCAAGATGTCGTTTTGGGGCTTTACTATGTTAGCCGCGAAAAAATTAACGCCAAGGGTGAAGGTAAAGTTTTCGCTAATGTTGATGAGGCTCAGCGTGCTTTCGAAGGTGGTTATGTTGAATTGCATGCGAGAGTTAAAGTGCGAATTCCTGAGCCTGTTGTCGATGAAGAGAGCGGCGAAGTTAAATATGTAAACAAGATTTTCGAAACAACTGTTGGTCGAGCACTGCTTCGTGCAATTGTTCCTAATGAGTTGTCTTTTGAAGTTTGCAACCAGAATATGACGAAGAAAACCATTTCTAGTCTTATCAATGCTTGTTACCGTAAGTTAGGTTTGAAAGCTACCGTAATATTTGCAGACCAGTTAATGTATGCTGGTTTTAAGTATGCGACCAAAGGTGGTGTTTCATTTGGTGTGGAAGATATGGTTATTCCTGACCAGAAAAACTCAATTCTTGCTGTTGCGGAAAACGAAGTTCGCGAAATCGAAAATCAATATTCTTCCGGTCTTGTGACCAATGGCGAGCGCTATAACAAAGTTGTTGATATCTGGTCCCGTACAAATGACCAGGTTGCAAAAGCAATGATGGATGGTTTGGGTACTGAGCCAGTTATCGATAAAGATGGCAATGAAGCGCGTCAGATGTCATATAACTCCGTATTCATGATGGCTGACTCAGGTGCTAGGGGTAGTGCTGCTCAGATTCGTCAGCTTGCGGGTATGCGTGGTCTGATGGCTAAGCCTGATGGTTCTATCATCGAGATGCCGATTACGGCAAACTTCCGTGAAGGGTTGGATGTTTCTCAGTACTTTATTTCTACCCATGGCGCACGTAAGGGTCTGGCGGATACGGCATTGAAAACTGCAAACTCTGGTTATTTGACGCGTCGACTAGTGGATGTTGCGCAAGACTTGGTTGTAACTGAAGTTGATTGTGGAACAGCAAACGGCTTGTTGATGGAGCCTCACATCGAAGGTGGTGATGTTGTCGAGCCTTTGCGAGAGCGTGTATTAGGTCGTGTTGTTATTGAAGATGTCATTTCACCGACAACAAAAGAAGTCGTTGTTACGGCAGGTACGTTGCTTGATGAGAGGCTGGTTGATATGTTGGAAGAGGCCAGTGTCGATCATATGAAGGTCCGGTCTCCAATTACTTGTGAAACTCGCTATGGGATCTGTTCGACTTGCTATGGTCGTGACTTGGCGCGCGGGCATCAAGTGAATATTGGTGAAGCGATTGGAGTTGTTGCAGCTCAATCGATTGGTGAGCCTGGCACACAGTTAACCATGCGTACTTTCCACATCGGTGGTGCGGCTTCTCGTTCGGCGGCGGTTAGTAGCGTTGATGTGAAATCGAAAGGCTCGCTACGGCTCCATAATTTGAAAACAGTTAAGCATTCCAAAGGACACTATGTTGCAGTTTCTCGATCCGGTGAAATTGGTGTTGTTGATGAATTTGGGCGCGAGCGTGAGAGGTATAAAGTTCCTTACGGAGCAATTCTGAGCAAAGGTGATGGCGAGATTTGCGAGGGTGGCGAAACTGTCGCCAACTGGGATCCGCATACACATCCAGTTATTACAGAAGTAGCGGGTCGTATCAAGTTTCATGATTTTACGGTTGGCTTAACAGTGGAGCGTCAAGCTGATGACGTCACAGGGTTGAGCAGCATGGTTATTATCGATCCAAAACAACGTAGCTCTGTCGCTAAAGATATGAGGCCAATGGTTAAATTGGTTACTGAAAGTGGCGAAGATTTGATGATTGCTGGAACCGATATTCCTGCAATGTACTTCTTACCTGCAGGGGCTATTGTTAATTTAACTGATGGCGTTGATGTAGGTGTTGGGGATGTTGTTGCTCGTATTCCACAAGAGTCATCGAAAACTCGGGATATAACCGGTGGTTTACCACGCGTTGCGGATCTTTTTGAAGCTCGAAAACCAAAAGAGCCTGCAATCATGGCAGAAATTACTGGTATTGTTGGCTTCGGTAAAGAAACGAAAGATAAGCAACGCTTAGTGATTACTCCATTAGAGGGTGATGTCTATGAAGAGTTAATACCAAAATGGCGCCATGTTACAGTTTTCGAAGGCGAGCATGTAGAAAAAGGTGAAATCATTTGTGATGGCCCACCAAGCCCTCAAGATATTCTTCATCTCTTGGGTGTTAGTGAATTAGCGAAATATATCGTTAACGAAGTGCAGGATGTATATCGATTACAAGGGGTTAAGATAAACGATAAGCATATTGAAGTTATTGTCCGGCAGATGCTTCGTAAAATTGAAGTGTCGGATGCTGGTGAGACGACTTTCTTGAAAGGTGAACAGGTAGAGCGTTCTCGACTCCTAGAAGAGAATGATCGGATTAAGGCTCAAGGTAAATTGCCTGCGACATTTAATGAATTGTTGCTCGGTATTACCAAAGCTTCGTTGGCTACTGAATCCTTTATATCAGCAGCATCTTTCCAAGAGACAACTCGCGTTCTAACCGAAGCTGCAGTTAATGGGAAAGTGGATGATTTACGTGGTCTGAAAGAAAATGTAATCGTTGGTCGCTTGATTCCCGCCGGAACAGGCTTGGCGTACCATGCAGATCGTCGTAAGAGTGATAATGGGCCTACTGGTATTGATGATGGATCTCAAGGCGGTAGCCAAGGGGATCTACCTGAAAATGTTGAGCAGGTGGTTAATTAGTCAATAGGTGGAAGCTAAGATTGATGTTTGATCAGTCTTAGCTTTTGCTTAGATTTATTGAGTTGGGAATGAGTTTTGTCTTTACAGTGTTTTATTCCTCCTTCTGTTGTCCTCTTAAATTAGCTGTGAGAATTTCGGTCAGCTGATGTAGCATTCATAGAACTTTAGTATGTTTAAAAAAGTTCTCTACTATCAATAAAATTACAATTTTATTACTGTTTGTAATTTATTCGCGACGGCCCTTGACAGCGATAGGGCTTGTCAATACAATTGCGCGTCCTTGGATTCGCTTGCTCGGCAGGTGGAAATTCACTTGTCAATAAAATTTTGCGTTTGGAGCAGTTAGATGGCGACAATCAATCAGTTAGTGCGCAAACCGCGCGCTAAAAAAAGAGAAAAAAGTAATGTGCCTGCACTAGAGGCATGTCCGCAGCGTCGTGGTGTATGTACTCGTGTTTATACAACTACACCTAAGAAGCCTAACTCGGCATTGCGTAAAGTGGCTCGTATCCGTTTAACTAACGGAATGGAAGTTACTTCATATATAGGTGGTGAAGGTCATAACCTTCAGGAACATAGTGTTATACTTATCCGCGGCGGAAGGGTGAAAGATTTGCCTGGTGTGCGTTATCACACTGTTCGTGGAACATTAGATACTTCCGGCGTTACAGAGCGTCGTCAAGGCCGTTCTAAATACGGCGCGAAGCGTCCTAAGTCTTAACAGGTCTTTGTTCATTTATATAGATTAAAATATTGGAAAGTTAATATGCCAAGAAGAAGAGTTATTGCGAAGCGCCAAATATTGCCAGATCCTAAGTTCGGATCACAGCGCTTGGCTCGCTTTATTAATATGGTTATGAAAAGCGGCAAAAAATCTGTTGCTGAAAAAATCGTATACGGTGCCTTAGATCAAGTTACAGAAAAATCTGGCAAAGATGCATTGGAAGCGTTTGAGAAGGCGTTGGAAAACGTTCAGCCAATGGTTGAAGTTAAGTCGCGTCGTGTAGGTGGTGCAACTTACCAAGTGCCCATCGAAGTGCGTGCAGATCGGGGTGCTGCATTAGCTATGCGCTGGCTTTCTGATTCGGCTCGTAAGCGTGGTGAAAAATCAATGGGTATGCGTTTAGCGAACGAAATCTTGGATGCAGCGGAAAGCAAAGGGTCTGCAGTTAAGAAGCGCGAAGACGTTCATAGAATGGCGGAAGCAAACAAGGCATTTGCTCACTACCGCTGGTAGCTTGTGATATTTTGGAGTTTAAACAGTGGCTCGCAAGACTCCTATATCGCGTTATCGCAACATTGGTATCATGGCGCATATCGATGCTGGTAAGACGACAACGACAGAGCGAGTACTGTTTTATACCGGTATCTCCCATAAAATAGGTGAAGTGCATGACGGTGCTGCCACTATGGACTGGATGGAGCAGGAGCAGGAGAGGGGGATTACAATTACCTCGGCTGCGACTACAACATTCTGGCGTGGGATGGATAAGCAGTTTGAAGAGCACCGCATTAATATTATTGATACACCAGGGCATGTTGATTTCACTATTGAAGTAGAGCGCTCGCTTCGTGTTCTGGATGGTGCTGTGGCGGTTTTTTGTGCTGTTGGAGGTGTTGAGCCTCAGTCCGAAACTGTATGGCGCCAAGGGAATAAATACAATGTTCCCCGCATCGCATTTGTTAATAAAATGGACAGAGCTGGTGCTGACTTTATACGTGTTATTGGTCAAATAAAAGACCGATTAGGCGCTAACCCTATTCCAATTCAATTGCCGATAGGGGCTGAAGATGAGTTCGAAGGTGTTGTCGATCTTGTTCGTATGAAGGCTATCTATTGGAATGAGGGTGATAAAGGGCTGACTTACGAGTCTCGAGATGTTTCTGAAGCTATGTTAGCGGAATGTGAAACATATCGAGAATTGTTGGTTGAGGCTGCGGCTGAATCTAGTGATGAGCTTATGGAAAGATACCTTGATGAAGGTGAGCTTTCCGAAGATGAAATTCACCACGGTTTGCGAGCGATATCCTTAAGCGGAGACGCAGTACTTTGCTTATGTGGCTCTGCTTTTAAGAATAAAGGCGTACAAGCAATGCTTGACGCTGTTGTGCGTTACATGCCTTCCCCTATCGACGTCCCCGCTATAAAGGGTGCAGTTGATGATAAAGGAGAGGTTGAGCAGGAGAGACCTGCTGCTGATGATGCGCCTTTTGCTTCATTAGCATTTAAAATTGCCACAGATCCCTTTGTTGGGACATTGGCCTTTTTTAGAGTTTACTCTGGCGTTCTTAAATCAGGCGATTCAGTATTTAATTCTATTAAAGGTAAGAAAGAACGTATCGGTCGTATTTTGCAAATGCATGCAAATAGCCGGGAAGAGGTTAAGGAAGTACGGGCAGGTGATATAGCAGCTGCCGTTGGCTTAAAAGATATTACAACTGGCGATACCTTATGTGCGCTGGATAACAAAATAACGCTGGAGCGCATGGATTTTCCAGAGCCAGTGATATCTGTTGCGATTGAGCCTAAGACAGTAGCTGACCAAGAAAAAATGGGTGTTGCTTTAAGTAAGCTTGCACAAGAAGATCCTTCTTTTAGAGTGCATACTGATGAAGAGTCAGGCCAAACGATAATTTCTGGCATGGGTGAATTGCATCTAGATATTATTGTCGACAGACTTAAAAGAGAATTCACTGTGGGTGCCAATGTAGGGGCGCCGCAAGTGGCTTATAGAGAGACAATAAGTTCAACTGTAGAGCAGGAAGGTAAGTTTGTTCGTCAGTCTGGTGGTCGAGGCCAATATGGTCACGTGTGGCTAAAAATTGAGCCGCAAGATCGAGGTGTTGGATACGAATTTGTTAACGAGATTGCTGGCGGTGTAGTACCTCGCGAATATATTCCAGCAGTTGATCGTGGAATACAAGAGCAAATGGGAAGCGGTGTCTTAGGTGGTTTCCCAGTCGTTGACGTCAAAGTCACGTTGTTTGACGGCTCATTTCATGATGTGGATTCTAACGAAGTAGCGTTTAAAATAGCAGGCTCGATGGGTTTTAGACAGGGTGCGTTAGACGCAAATCCGATATTGCTAGAGCCAATCATGAAGGTCGAAGTTGTGACTCCTGAAGACAATATGGGAGATGTAATGGGTGACTTGAATCGTCGCCGAGGTATTGTTCATGGAATGGATGAAACACCATCTGGAAAGATAGTTAGAGCAGAGGTGCCGCTTTCAGAAATGTTCGGTTACGCAACCGACTTGCGCTCAGCAACTCAAGGGCGCGCAACATACTCGATGGAATTTGCAAAATACAGTGAAGCACCATCAAGTGTGACAGATGCAGTTATTAAAAGATTTTTGTAATTATCAATTAGAGTGAGATATTAACGTGTCCAAGGAAAAATTTGAACGTAACAAGCCACATGTAAACGTCGGCACAATCGGCCACGTTGATCATGGTAAAACAACTCTGACCGCAGCATTGACCAAATGTATGGCAGAAAAGCATGGTGGCGAAACCAAGGGTTATGATCAAATTGATAGTGCGCCAGAAGAAAGAGCGCGTGGTATAACCATCGCAACAGCTCACGTAGAATATGAGTCAGATGCCCGTCACTATGCGCATGTGGATTGTCCTGGGCATGCGGATTATGTTAAAAACATGATCACTGGTGCGGCTCAGATGGATGGTGCAATACTTGTGTGTTCAGCCGCTGATGGCCCTATGCCCCAAACCCGTGAGCACATTTTGTTGTCGCGTCAGGTTGGCGTTCCCTATATTGTTGTCTACTTGAATAAAGCTGACATGGTCGATGACGAAGAGTTGCTTGAGCTGGTTGAAATGGAAGTGCGTGAGTTGTTGGATATGTACGAATTTCCTGGCGATGATACACCAGTGATCATCGGGTCTGCACTTAAAGCAATCGAAGGTGATCAGTCTGAAATCGGTGTTCCTTCAATCAATAGATTGATTGAAGCGATGGATTCTTATATTCCAGAACCTGAGCGTGCGATTGATGGTGCGTTTCTTATGCCTGTAGAGGATGTGTTTTCTATCTCTGGACGAGGTACTGTAGCAACGGGTCGCATCGAGCGCGGTATCGTAAAAGTTGGCGAAGAAATCGAAATTGTTGGTATTAAAGACACCACAAAAACAACTGTAACTGGCGTAGAAATGTTCCGTAAATTGCTCGACGAAGGTCGTGCTGGCGATAACGTGGGTATTCTTCTTCGTGGCACTAAGCGTGAAGATATTGAACGTGGCCAAGTGTTGGCTAAGCCGGGTAGCATTACGCCTCACACATACTTCGACGCAGAAGTTTATGTATTAAGCAAAGATGAAGGTGGTCGTCACACGCCATTCTTTAAAGGTTATCGTCCACAGTTTTACTTCCGTACTACGGATGTAACAGGTGCGTGTGAGTTACCTGAAGGTGTTGAAATGGTGATGCCAGGCGACAACATAAACATGAAAGTAAGATTAATCGCACCAATTGCGATGGAAGATGGTTTGCGGTTCGCGATTCGCGAGGGCGGGCGTACTGTTGGCGCTGGTGTTGTAGCTAAAATTATTGAGTAAATAAACAAATGACAAATCAACGTATTCGAATTAGGTTAAAGGGCTTTGATCATCGTTTAATTGATCAATCAACTAAAGAGATTGTAGAAACGGCTAAAAGAACTGGCGCTCAAGTACGTGGGCCGATTCCATTGCCGACTAAAATCGAAAAATTTACAGTATTGATATCTCCTCACGTGAACAAAGATGCACGAGATCAATACGAAATCAGAACACATAAAAGACTGATGGATATTGTTGATCCAACAGATAAAACTGTGGATGCACTGATGAAGCTAGATTTGGCTGCCGGTGTAGATGTTCAAATTAAATTAAATTAATAATTACCCTAGCTGGTCAATCGTAATCAGCAAATTGAGGAAACAAAAATGACTATAGGTGTCGTTGGACGCAAATGCGGAATGACACGCGTATTTACCGAGTCAGGTGAATCCGTGCCAGTTACCGTAATTGAAGTGGAAGCAAATCGCATCACTCAGCTTAAGACTGTAGAGTCTGATGGCTACACCGCAGTGCAAGTGACCGTTGGTGAGCGACGAGCAAATCGTGTAAACAAATCGATGGCTGGACATTATGCAAAAAGTAATGTTGCGGCTGGTAGAGGTTTATGGGAATTTAGAGCAGATGAGTCTGAACTAAGTAGCCTTGAAGTTGGTGGTGAGATCAAGGTAGATATGTTCTCCGAAGGCCAAAAGATAGATGTTGCTGGTACTACTATTGGTAAAGGTTTTGCCGGTACAGTAAAGCGACATAATTTTGCAATGAAAGACGCAACTCATGGTAACTCTATATCTCATAGAACTCCCGGTTCTATCGGGCAAAACCAATCCCCAGGTAAAGTCTTTAAAGGCAAAAAAATGTCTGGCCAAATGGGTAATGTGCGTCGCACTGCACAAACGCTAGATGTTGTTCGTGTAGACGTCGATCGTAACTTGCTATTAGTTAAAGGTTCTGTGCCTGGCGCTAAAGGCGGTAACGTATTTATTCGTAACGCCATTAAAGCGCGCGGTTAAGGGGGAATTATGGAATATAAAATCATCGCAGATAATGGCGACGATTCGTCTAGCGTATCTTTGTCAGATAACGTATTTGCTAAAGACTTCAATGAAGATTTGATTCATCAAGTAGTAACAGCTTATATGGCTGGTGGTCGTTCTGGTACCAAAGCTCAGAAAACACGCTCAGAAGTAAGCGGTGGCGGAGCTAAGCCTTGGCGTCAAAAAGGTACTGGTCGAGCGCGTGCTGGTACAATTCGCAGTCCAATTTGGAAGGGGGGTGGCAAGACGTTCGCTGCTACACCTCGAAACTACGAACAAAAAGTTAACAAAAAAATGCATCGCGCCGCTATTCGCTCAATTTTGTCGGAGCTAGCAAGGCAAGAGCGTTTGGTTATCGTTAATGAGATCAAGCAAGATTCTCCAAAAACTAAGGACCTTAACACTAAATTAAAGGCTTTAGGATTGGATAACGTGTTGTTGGTGACCGAAGGTTTCAGCGAAAATTTACATTTGTCAGCACGTAATATCATCAATGTAGACACAATGACAGTTAACAACATAAGTCCAGTAAGCTTAATCGCTTACGAAAAAGTGCTGATTTCTGTAGGTGCCGTGAAGAAAATTGAGGAGCTATTGAAATGACGCCAGAAAGATTGATGAAGGTGTTATTAGCGCCACACGTTTCGGAAAAAACAACTAATGCCGCAGATAAAGGCAATCAGTTTGTTTTCAAAGTCGTAAAAAATGCAACTAAAAAAGAAATTAAAGACGCTGTTGAGTTGTTATTTGAAGTGAAAGTTGATGCTGTGAACCTCATGAACGTTAAAGGCAAAACCAAAGGTAGAGCCGGTGCTAAAAAAGGTAAACGAGCGGATTGGAAAAAAGCATATGTAAAGCTTGAGCAGGGCTTTGATATCGATTACATGGGCGCAGAATAAGCGAAGGATTAGACGATATGGCTATAGTAAAAACTAAACCAACATCTCCTGGAAGGCGCTTCCTTGTTAAAGTCGTTAACAAAGAGTTGCATACAGGTAAACCACATGCCGGGTTGGTTGAAAAGCAAAAGCAAAACGCAGGCAGAAATAATCACGGGCGCATCACTGTTAGGCATCGTGGAGGTGGTCATAAGCACCATTACCGAATCATCGATTTTAAAAGAAATAAAGATGGTATACCTGCAGCAGTAGAAAGATTAGAATACGACCCAAATCGTACGGCAAATATTGCCCTAGTTTTGTACGCTGATGGCGAGCGTCGATACATCATTGCTCCAAAAGGCTTGGAAACTGGCGCTCAAATAGTATCCGGCGATGACGCTCCGATTAAAACGGGTAACTGTCTTCCACTTAGAAACATTCCATTAGGTTCTATCGTTCATTGTGTAGAGCTGAAGCCAGGTAAAGGTGCTCAAATAGCGCGAAGTGCTGGCGCAACGGCGCAATTGCTTGCAAAAGAAGGGCGGCATGCGATGTTAAGGCTTCGTTCTGGCGAGCAGCGACTTGTGCTGGCAGATTGCAGAGCAACAATTGGCGAAGTCGGTAATTCTGAGCACAGCTTGCGTTCACTAGGTAAAGCTGGTGCAACCAGATGGCGTGGAAAAAGGCCTTCGGTACGTGGCTGTGTGATGAACCCTGTTGACCATCCTCATGGTGGTGGTGAAGGTAGATCTTCAGGTGGACGCCACCCCGTAACTCCTTGGGGTGTTCCAACTAAAGGTTATAAAACACGTACAAATAAGCGAACAGATAAACTAATTGTTCGTCGACGCAAGTAAAGGATAAAGAGGATTTCGTATGCCACGTTCTATTAAAAAAGGTCCTTTCATCGACGAGCATTTAGCGAAAAAGGTCGAGAAAGCCGTAGAAACAAATAATCGCAGACCAATTAAAACATGGTCTCGTCGTTCAATGATTCTTCCAGATATGGTAGGTCTAACCATCGCTATCCATAATGGTAAAGTACATGTGCCAGTATTGATTAATGAAAACATGGTTGGGCACAAGCTGGGTGAATTTGCCTTAACACGAACCTATCGCGGCCATGTCGCTGACAAGAAATCGCGATAACTAGGGGTTAGAAATGGAAGTACAAGCAAAATTAAAATTTGTTCGCGTATCACCGCAGAAAGCTCGACTAGTTGCTGACCAGGTTCGTGGAATAAATGTTGAGAAAGCGCTTCAAACATTGTCTTTTAGCAATAAAAAAGCAGCAGGTATCATGAAAAAGGTACTTGAATCTGCAATTGCTAATGCAGAGCATAATGAAGGTGCGGATATTGATGAGTTGAAAGTGAGCGCAGTAACTGTTGATGAAGGTCCAACGCATAAACGTATCCGGCCTCGAGCAAAAGGTCGCGCTAACCGTATTTTAAAGCGAACAAGTCACATCGTTGTGACCGTCTCGGATCGTTAAGAGGAATAATAATGGGTCAAAAAATTCATCCAACGGGTTTTCGGTTAGGGATTGTCACTGATTGGAATTCAAAATGGTACGCAGATACAAAAGATTACGCTAACTTCCTTAATGCAGATTTGAAAGTTAGGAGTTTTCTGAAAAAGAAGCTAGCGCACGCGTCGGTAAGTAAAATACAAATTACACGCCCAGCGAAAAACGCTAGAATCGTTATACACACTGCGCGTCCTGGTATCGTCATCGGTAAAAAAGGTGAGGATATTGAAAAACTACGCTCTGAAGTTTCTAAGATGATGGGGATACCTGTTCATATCAATATCGAAGAGATTCGTAAGCCAGAGCTAGATGCTACTCTTGTAGCAGAAAGTATTGCTCAGCAGCTAGTTAAGCGTATTATGTTTCGCCGAGCGATGAAGCGGGCGGTATTTAACTCAATGAGATTGGGTGCTCAAGGTATTCGGATCAATGTTGCTGGCCGTTTGAATGGGGCTGAGATTGCTCGTAGCGAATGGTATCGCGAAGGTCGTGTACCTTTGCATACACTAAGAGCTGATATCGATTACGGTACTGCAGAAGCTCTGACTACATATGGAATCATTGGTATCAAAGTGTGGATCTTTAAAGGCGAAATTTTTGATAAAAATGCTACCGCTATTGAAGATGCACCAGCGTCTAAAAACGCTGCAAACGGTTAAATAAGGAGCCGCAAATGTTACAGCCAAAGCGGACTAAGTTTCGTAAACAGTTTAAGGGCAGAAACCGAGGTTGGGCTTCGACCGGAGCAAAGGTAAGTTTCGGAGAATTTGGATTAAAAGCTACTGAACGCGGTAGAGTAACAGCTAGACAAATCGAAGCTGCACGTCGAGCTATGACTCGTCACGTTAAACGTGGCGGTAAAATCTGGATCAGAGTATTTCCAGACAAACCAATCACAAATAAGCCACTAGAAGTGCGAATGGGTAAAGGTAAAGGTAATGTAGAATACTGGGTGGCTCAAATCCAACCAGGCCGCATGCTTTATGAAATGGAAGGAGTGAGCGAAGAGATTGCTAGGGAAGCTTTTCGATTAGCTGCTGCTAAATTGCCTGTTAAAACAACATTTGTATCGCGCTCGGTAATTTAGGAAATTATGATGAAAGCTGAAGAATTGAGAGGCGAAGGCCTAGATAATCTTAAACAGTCGCTGCATGACTTGTTGAAAGAGCAATTTACTTTGCGAATGCAAAAAGCTACCGGTCAACTTGGTACTACTCACCAGTTAAAGCTGGTTAGACGCGATATCGCTCGTGTTAAAACAGTAATAAACCAAAAGCAGAAGGGTGCTGAATAATGTCGGAAGTAATTAAATCTGAGCGCGTATTAACTGGGCGTGTTGTTAGTAATAAAATGGATAAAACCATTACAGTTTGTATAGAAAGAAAGGTGAAGCACCCACTTTACGGCAAATATGTAAAGAAGACGACTAAGTTGCATGCTCACGATGAAGACAATCAATGCACTGAAGGCGACGTTGTTACTATAAAACAATGTCGACCACTTTCTAAGTTGAAAAAATTTCAACTTGTTGAAGTGCTAGAAAAAGCGACCATTGTTTGATCGCTATATCCTGACTCAAGCATCGTTGAATATTTTTATTTGGCGACTATGTTTTGTGTTTAAATAGTTATGTGTTAGAATCCGTCGCCTTTTAAAGGTAGATGTCTAACTAAGGTTGGAGAAAACCCATGATTCAGATGCAATCAGTACTTGATATCGCTGATAACAGTGGTGCACGCCGAGTACAGTGTATCAAAGTCCTTGGTGGCTCACGTCGCCGTTATGCTGAAATAGGTGACATTATAAAAGTAAGCATTAAAGAAGCTATTCCAAGGGGTAAGGTAAAAAAAGGCGATGTATACAACGCAGTTGTTGTAAGAACTCGTAAAGGTGTTAGAAGATCTGACGGTTCACTTATTCGCTTTGATGGCAACGCCGCAGTATTATTGAATACTCAAAATCAACCCATAGGTACACGTATATTTGGGCCTGTGACACGAGAGCTTAGAACCGAAAATTTCATGAAAATTATTTCGCTAGCTCCGGAAGTTATATAAATTTATAAGGTTTGATGTTATGCGTAAAATTCGCAAAGGCGATGACGTAGTCGTAGTCGCAGGAAAAGATAAAGGCAAAAGAGGGCACGTTACTAGAGTCGTTTCTAGTGAACGCATTATTGTCGAAGGCGTTAATATCGTTAAGCGTCATACTAAAGGCAATCCTCAAATGAATGTTCCCGGCGGGATTATTGATAAAGAAGCACCGCTACATGTTTCCAATGTGATGGTGTTTAATCCAGGCCTTGGAAAAGGGGATAGGGTTGGCATTAATGTTCTTGATGACGGTAAAAAAGTTCGTGTCTTCAAGTCTAATGGCGAAAATGTTGATGTGTAATTGGGGTTCGAAATGGCAAGGCTGAAAGATTATTATAAAGATTCGGTTATTAGTAAACTAACCGAGCAATTTGGGTATAAAAGTGTCATGGAAGTGCCCAAAATTACTAAAATCACACTCAACATGGGCTTAGGCGAAGCAATCGGCGATAAAAAAATAGTCGAGCATGCTACTGGCGATATGATAAAAATAGCTGGTCAAAAACCAGTCGTCACTCTAGCGCGTAAATCTATAGCGGGTTTTAAAGTGCGTGACGGATGGCCAATTGGCTGTAAAGTTACGTTGCGAAGAGAGAAAATGTTCGAGTTTATGGATCGTTTGGTGTCTATCTCGATCCCTCGTATTCGTGACTTCCGTGGATTGAGCCCAAAATCCTTCGATGGTCAAGGTAACTACAGTATGGGAGTATCTGAACAGATCATATTCCCTGAAATCGATTATGATAAAATCGATAAGTTGCGTGGTATGGATATTACCATTACCACAACAGCAAAAACGGATGAGGAAGGTAGAGCATTACTTAAAGCCTTCAATTTCCCATTTAAAAATTGAGTGAAACGTAATGGCTAAAAAGAGCATGATTAACCGCGAGCTAAAAAGAGAAAAGCTTGTGAAGCAATACGCAGAAAAGCGTGTTCAACTTAAGAAAGTTATGAGCGATGTTTCGCTTTCAATCGAAGAGCGTGATGAAGCAGCTAAAAAGTTTCATAGTCTGCCGCGTAACTCAAGCCCTGTTCGCCAACATAATCGTTGTAAAATCACTGGCCGGCCTCATGGTTATTACCGTAAGTTTGGTTTGTCACGTAACAAGCTTAGAGAAGCTGCAATGCGCGGTGATGTTCCTGGTTTAACTAAGTCAAGCTGGTAGGGGTAGAACTATGTCAATGTCAGATCCTGTTGCAGATATGCTGACTCGAATTCGTAACGCTCAGTCTGCAAACAAATCAAGCGTTACAATGCCTTCATCAAAATCTAAAGAAGCAATTGCGTTTTTGCTTAAAGAAGAAGGTTATATTGAAGATGTTGAAAAAGAAATGGATGGCAGCAAAGCTACCATGACTATTTCGTTGAAATATTATGAAAGCAAGCCCGTAATTGAAGAGATTAAACGTGTTAGCCGTCCTGGATTGCGCATATACAAAGGTGCTGGTGAATTACCTCAAGTCAGAGGCGGTTTGGGTGTAGCGGTTATCTCTACTTCCAAAGGTCTTATGTCAGATAGAGAGGCACGTAAATCGGGTTTTGGTGGCGAAGTAATCTGTTACGTTGCCTAATAGGAGAACAAGATGTCACGTATAGCAAATATGCCTATCAACCTCCCTGCGGGTGTAGAGGTTAGTATAAATGGGCAAGAGATTGCGGTTAAAGGGCCAAAAGGGAAAATGGACTTTAATGCGCATGCTGCGGTTTCCACTAAAATCGAAGAAAATGTTGTAACAGTTTCTGCAAATGAAGCAACTTCATCCGCGTTAGCGGGAACAACACGCGCTATTGTTAATAATATGGTTGTAGGTGTTTCAGCTGGATTTGAAAAAAAGTTGCAGTTGGTCGGTGTTGGTTATAGAGCTCAAGCAAAGGGCAATACACTGAGCCTAACATTGGGATTTTCGCACCCAGTGGATTTTAAATCGCCAGAGGGAATATCGATCGAGACGCCAAGCCAGACTGAAATTGTTATCAAAGGAATTGATAAGCAGCAGGTTGGCCAAGTGGCTGCAAATATAAGAGCGTATAGACCACCAGAGCCGTACAAAGGCAAAGGTGTAAGATACGTAGATGAGTACATTGTACGTAAAGAAGCCAAGAAGAAATAAGGGCTGAAGACATGAATAAGAAAACAGCTAGAGTACGTCGGTCAGTAAAAGCTAGAGCACGACTGAAGCGGCAGGGAAAGATTAGATTATGTGTCCACAAGACACCTCAACACATATACGCGCAAGTCATTAGCGAGAATGGAGATTCTGTAATTGCAGCAGCTTCAACGGTTGAGGCATCTGTGAAAGAGAAAATTACCGGTCATAAAGGCAATTGTGATGCGGCAAAGATCGTCGGACAAATTATCGCAGAAAGAGCGACAAGCAAAGGCATCAGCGACGTATCATTCGATCGTTCGGGCTTTAAATATCATGGTCGATTAAAAGCATTGGCAGACTCAGCGCGCGAAAACGGGCTTAAATTTTAGATTAAGGGTGTTATATGGCTAATTTTGATGTGCCATCAAGTAATGACGATTTACAGGAAAAACTAGTAGCAGTAAATCGTGTCGCTAAGGTGGTTAAAGGTGGTAGACAATTTGGTTTCTCAGCGCTGACTGTTGTAGGCGATGGAAAAGGCCGGGTCGGTTTTGGAAGTGGGAAAGCGAGAGAAGTGCCTGTTGCTATTCAAAAGGCATTAGAAAAAGCTAGAAAAAACATGATCACTGTTAGCCTGAATGGCGACACCCTTCAGTATCCTTTAGAAGGCAAGCATGGGGCAGCTAAAGTTTTCATGAAACCCGCTTCTGATGGTACTGGTATAATCGCCGGCGGTGCTATGCGAGCAGTTTTTGAAGTCGTTGGTGTGCACAACGTGCTAGCTAAATGCATCGGAACAAATAACCCAGTTAATGTTGTTCGCGCAACTATTCAAGGTCTTGGAGATATGAACTCTCCCGAAGACGTAGCGGCAAAGCGCGGCAAAAAAGTAGATGAAATTACGGGCTAATTATGAGTACTGGAAAGGTAAAAGTTACGTTAATTAAAAGCGTAAGTGGGCGTTTAAAAAGCCATAAAGCATGCGTTGCGGGCTTGGGATTAAGAAAAATCAACCACAGCGTTGAAGTAATCGATACGCCTGAAAATCGTGGAATGATTAATAAAGCATACTACATGCTTCGCGTAGAGGAAGTATAGCAATGAGATTAAACACAATAAAGCCTGGAGAGGGCTCTCGGACTACTCGAAAAAGAGTGGGGCGTGGGATAGGCTCTGGTTTGGGTAAAACGTGTGGACGCGGACATAAAGGTCAAAAATCTCGTTCCGGCGGCAAAGTTCAAATTGGTTTTGAAGGCGGGCAGATGCCACTTCAAAAGCGGTTGCCAAAAGTTGGTTTCACTTCTCGACTTAAAAAGACTTCTTTAGAAGTTCGATTGAGTGAAATTCAAAAAATTGATGCCGAACAAATTGATCTTGCAATCTTGAAAAAAGAGGGGATTTTGCCTCAGTACATAAAGACTGCAAAGGTTATAAAGTCAGGTGAGCTAACTCGAAGCGTAACTGTGCTTGGATTAGGCGTAACTTCTGGTGCAAAAGCAGCTATTGAAGCTGCCGGCGGAAAGGTAGAGGGCTAAGTGGCAAACTCATCTTCAGTTGCATCAAGTTTAGCGAGAGGGAAGCTTACCGAACTGCGGCAGCGGTTGATGTTTGTACTTGGCGCCCTTATAGTTTTTAGAATTGGGGCACATATTCCTGTTCCCGGAATTGACCCAGCTGCGTTGGCGCTTTTGTTTGAACAAACCAAAGGTACCATCTTGGATATGTTCAATATGTTCTCGGGTGGAGCGCTAGGGCGCTTGTCAGTCTTCGCCCTAGGTGTAATGCCTTATATTTCTGCATCCATTATTGTGCAGTTATTATCCTCAGTTTGGCCTAAGCTTGAGCAATTAAAAAAAGAAGGCGAGTCAGGACGACGGAAAATTACCCAATACACACGCCAACTAACATTAGTTTTGGCAACGTTTCAAGCAACAGGTATTGCAATCGCGTTACAACAGCAATCAATTGGAAACGTCTCGGTAGTTATTGATCCAGGTCCATTGTTCATGGCGACATGTATTGTAACCTTAGTTACAGGAACAATGTTTTTGATGTGGCTTGGTGAGCAGGTCACTGAACGTGGGATCGGAAATGGAATATCTATAATTATCTTTGCTGGAATTGTTGCCGGTCTACCTACTGCGGTAGCAGGAACAATGGAGCTTGCGAGAACAGGCGAATTGCAATGGTTTGTAGTGTTGGTCTTGTTTGTTTTAGCGCTGGCTGTCACCTTTTTTGTAGTGTTTGTAGAAAGAGGGCAACGGCGAATAACAGTAAATTATGCAAAGCGTCAGCAGGGAAATAAACTTTATGCGGGCGGTACAAGTCATTTACCTTTAAAGGTAAATATGGCGGGCGTTATACCACCAATATTTGCATCTAGTATTATTTTATTTCCAGCAACTATAGGTGGTTGGTTTGGTAGTGGGGAAGGCATGGAGTGGTTGAAAGAGTTGTCCTCAACGCTTGCGCCTGGTCAACCCTTGTATGTGCTATGTTACGCGATAGCGATAATTTTCTTTTGTTTCTTCTATACGGCACTTGTATTCAATCCTAAAGAAACAGCGGATAATTTGAAAAAGTCTGGCGCGTTTATACCCGGCGTAAGACCCGGTGATCAGACCGCTAAATATATCGATACTATCATGTCTCGCTTAACATTGGCGGGCGCGATTTATATCACGGCAGTTTGCTTGTTGCCAGAATTTTTAATTCTTAATTGGAATGTACCGTTCTATTTCGGCGGCACCTCACTTTTAATTGTGGTAATTGTTGTTATGGATTTTATGTCGCAAGTTCAGGCCCATATGATGTCTCATCAATACGATGGACTGATGAAAAAAGCTAATTTGAAAGCTCATGGCCGTGGTGGCGGCATGATTAGATAACAACGGTAGTGTTTATTGGAGTTAATGATGAAAGTCAGAGCATCTGTTAAAAAAATGTGTCGAAATTGTCGAGTTGTCCGTCGGAAGGGCGTAGTACGAATAATTTGTAAAGACGCAAAACATAAGCAACGCCAAGGATAAATTGGTAGTTGATTAAATAGGTGAAGAGTAGTAGAATTCGGCGCCTTTAAGGCACGGCCGACGGTTTGGGAGTGAAGAACGCATGGCGCGTATAGCTGGAATTAATATACCGACAAACAAACACGCAGTGATAGCTCTCACTGCTATATATGGTATAGGGAAAACAAGAGCACAACTAATTTGTAATACTAGCAATATTGTACCTTCAACAAAAATAAAAGATTTGGGCGAAGATCAGCTAGAAACACTTCGCCAAGAAGTTGGTAAATTTATTGTGGAAGGCGACTTGCGTCGCGAAGTGTCGATGAATATAAAGCGCTTGATGGATCTAGGCAGTTTTCGAGGTATCAGGCATCGAAGAGGTCTTCCTTTGAGAGGACAACGCACTAAAACAAACGCTAGGACTCGTAAAGGTCCGCGCAAAATGATTAAACGTTAATCATAAATTTTAACTGATTTAGGTAACATTATGGCAAAAGCTGGTAGCAGAAGTCGTAAGCGTGTAAAAAAGAATGTATCTGATGCGGTAGCTCACATTCACGCTTCGTTTAACAACACAATTGTGACGATTACTGATCGTCAAGGCAATACTTTAACGTGGGCAACGGCGGGTGGCTCCGGTTTTAGAGGATCTCGCAAAAGTACACCGTTTGCCGCACAGGTTGCATCAGAACGTGCTGCTAGAGCCGCGCAAGAATACGGCGTTAAAAATGTAGACGTGTTTGTTAAAGGCCCAGGTCCAGGTCGAGAGTCAGCGGTGCGAGCCCTAAATTTGGTGGGTTTTAAGATTAACAATATTACGGATGTAACACCGATACCTCATAACGGTTGTCGTCCACCTAAGAAACGACGAGTTTAAGCGGGAGATTAATCGTGGCAAGGTATATAGGTTCAAAATGCCGTCAGTGTCGACGTGAAAACGTCAAGCTGTTTTTAAAAGGCGAAAAGTGCTACACCAGTAAATGTGCAATGGAATCACGCCCATTTCCGCCAGGACAGCATGGTCAACGACGCGGTCGGTTGTCAGATTACGCTACACAATTGCGCGAGAAACAAAAAGTTCGACGCATTTATGGGATTCTAGAGGGTCAGTTTCGCTTGTACTATAAAGAAGCGGATCGTAGAAAAGGATCGACAGGCGAGAACCTTCTTAAGCTATTGGAAGGACGTTTAGATAACGTCACTTATCGCATGGGTTTCGCGTCGTCTCGATCAGAAGCTAGACAGCTAGTTAGGCACAAGGCAATATTAGTAAACGGGGTTAAAGTTAATATCCCTTCTTATCAAGTTAAGCCTAATGATGTTGTCAGTATTCAGGAAAAACGAAAAGCACAACTTCGTATTAAAGGTGCTTTAGATGCTGCTAAACAACGTGGTTTCTCGGAATGGTTAAGCGTAGACGTGAGTAAAATGGAAGGTACTTATAAGCAAGTGCCCGAAAGAAGCGAGCTTCCCGCTGATATCAACGAACAGCTTATTGTAGAGCTGTATTCTAAGTAATTAATAACGGCGCAACGAAAGAGGATATTACATGCAAGGTGCATTAGGCGATCTATTAAAGCCTCGTTTGGTCGATGTTCAAAAAGATTCTGAAACGAAAGCAAAAATAGTTCTTGAGCCTCTAGAAAGAGGTTTTGGCCATACGCTAGGAAGTGCTTTACGCAGAATCCTGCTTTCCTCTATGCCTGGCTGCGCAGTGGTAGAAGTCGAGATCGATGGCGTTCTTCATGAGTACAGTACAATTGAAGGAGTCCAAGAAGACGTTATTGAAATATTGCTAAATCTAAAAGAGCTAGCGATTAAAATGCACTCAAAAAATGAGGCGACAATAACGTTAAATAAAAAGGGTCCCGGAGTTGTAACTGCGAATGATTTTACACTAGACCATGATATCGAAATAGTAAATACAGATCATGTTATCGCAAACCTAACTAAGGCGGGCGAGCTTAATATGACTGTTAAAGTCGCAAGAGATAGAGGGTATCAACCTTCTAATCTACGTGAAAGCGATGAAGATCGTCCTATAGGTCGGCTAATGCTGGATGCGTCTTTTAGTCCAGTATTAAAAGTAGCTTACTCAGTTGATAGTGCTCGTGTAGATCAGCGTACAAATCTCGATAAACTGATAATCGAGGTGGAAACCGATGGCACGGTAGATCCAGAAGAAACGATCAGAGCAGCTGCTACAATATTACAGGATCAATTGACACATTTTATTGATCTCAAAGGAAAGAAAGAAGAAGAGCCAAAATCGGATGAACCGGAAGTCGATCCAGTTCTTATTCGGCCGGTAGATGACTTAGAGCTTACTGTACGGTCTGCGAACTGTCTGAAGGCTGAAAATATCTACTATATTGGTGATCTGATTCAACGAACAGAAGTTGAGCTTTTAAAAACACCAAATCTAGGTAAAAAGTCGCTAACAGAGATAAAAGACGTGTTGGCGTCAAAAGGATTATCTCTTGGTATGAGACTGGATAATTGGCCGCCTGCTCAATTAAAAGAGAAGCAGAAGGATATCGCGTAAAACTAAGCGATAATAAATTCTAGGAAAACTATAATGCGTCATAGAAATATTGGAAGACAATTAAGTCGAAACAGCAGTCACCGTAAAGCGACATTGCAGGCATTAACCGTGTCATTGCTTCGCTACGAGACTATTAAAACAACCTTAGCTAAGGCGAAAGAACTTCGTCGTGTTGCAGAGCCATTAATTACGAAAAGCAAAATTGATTCAGTGGCAAATCGTCGTCTTGCTTTTGATCGTCTTCGGGATAAAGAAGTCGTAGGCAAACTATTTTCCGAATTAGGCCCTCATTTTAATGAAAGACCGGGCGGTTACGTGCGGATACTTAAGTACGGTTTTAGAGCTGGTGATAAAGCTCCTATGGCACTGGTTCAGTTAGTAGGTCGTGAAGAGATTAGTAGTAGCGAAGACGCCTAGTAGTTGCACTACAAAGTAAAAAAAGCCACTTCCTGAAGTGGCTTTTTTGTTTGTTAGGATTGAAAAATATTCTAAAGACATCGAATATATTATTTCAGCTTAGGAAAGGGTTTGTTCTTAATATAAGGAAACAAAATGATTTCAAAAGAAGAGTTGATTAGGTCGTTCTTTTACTTTTCGCTAGTTGTGATCGGAGAGGTCGTTCTATATTTATCTACGTCCTATTTTATGATTACTAATGATTACACCTTGCCTGCAATGATATTTGTGTTTTTAATAATTGCATGGTTGTTAAAAACTAATTTGAAAACTTTAGGATTAGTCTCTGTTCTTGTCGCCATATATGGTTGTGTTTCTTTCTTCACTCACTTTGTTGTCTATACAACAGAGTATCCAGTAACATTAATTGATTTTGCTCCGACAATTATGATTAAGACACTAATATATACATTTCCAATCGCAGTAATAGTGGCACTATCTTCCAGGAAATAGCAATATATTAAACTTGGTATGAATGCTGGTAGATAAGATTATGTATAATTACTTAGGAATATTGAGAGGAAGCGTTCACTATTCAAAACAGAATTCAATGTAGAATTTTGGAAATTGTATTGCCAATACCGGTAAACAAAAACATTAAGAATTAAACGACTTAAGCCTAATATGAGACAGGAGCTATTCATGTAATCAGATGTAGTTTTAATGTTTCTGGTTAAGATAGCTAATGTAGATAAGGAATAATAAAATTTTCGGCCCTGTAATTAATGATTTAGTACCTATATTCCAAACATCCCACTAAAAAACTATTTTCATATTTAATTTTGTAATTGCAAATCTATTGGTTTACTGACTAAAGCTCGGCAGGCCAGGCATACAGTATTGAATTTAGTATTAACTATGTCTCCCATTTATTTTGCTAGTACTAATGCGTAGTTTTAGATCTCAGGTGTGAAATCACTCACTTACTTATCAGTCCTTTATTTGCTCTATTATGTTGTTCAGTTGTTTCAAATCTGAATATTTTTGGTTGATATTAAGATATTAGTAGGCCGTTTTTTTACTCGAGTTTGAATTTTAACTGGAGGTATTCATAAGATAATTTTAATAGCCACGAGTACATCACATAATAGAAATTAATGACTTTTCTTGTCATTTCCTTTGACGATCTTATTCACAGAATAATTGTTGTGAGTATCCTATGTCTTTAACAAAACATAAAAATCAACAAGGTTATCTACTTGTTCACGCAGTTGAACTGCTAGTTGGAATAAGCTTATTAGGAATAGCCGCATTCCACGGGCAAGATTGGTGGCAGGATTCAAAGCGAGATTCTTTCTACCAATCTTTAAAGGATTTAGAGACACTTGTTTGGGAGTATCGAGAAAACAATGGGAGATGGCCTGGGGATTGTAACAATAACGAGGTGATTGAGGGCGTTGTTGTTAGTATGGGGGAGGATGTTCAATTCAGAATTTCAAATGAGGAGCTGGATTTCGCTGACGATTCATGTGCGGTAAATTCAGTCAGAGAATATCCTTCACATTTAATGTCAGAGCTGAGACAGTTTAAAATGAATACCTTTTTCATGGATTCTAAAGATATTTTGAAATATTCGGATGAGATATCGTTTTACATTGGTTCGTTATTAATTGATGAGGATGTTAATCAAACAAATGCAATTATTGCAAATGGGATCTCAGAAGATTTAGCTGAGTGGCTGGAATTGAGGGTTGATGGTGAAGCAGAGTCGCAGAGTGTGAATTATTCAGGGAGAATAAGATTTTGGAAGCAGCCTCAAGGAGATAGCATTCTTCTAACATATTTATTTGACTCGGATATATTATAAAAAGGCGAACATAGATAAACTTCCTTATTTTCGCTTTGGTTCGATCACTTTCGCTTATCTGAATTTCCGCCGTGCATGATCATTACAAGCGATATTTTTCGAAAGTCGATAGTTTCTCGATACAAATAGGCCGTTATATTCTGGCTAACACGACATCATAGCTTCACCAATGTATGTATGAGCTGCGGTAAACCCGATGAGACGGACGGAATATCAATGTGAATCCCGTTATGGAGCGTTATTGTTATCCGAGTTCTGTTTGAAAGATCACCAGAAGGTAAAGAAGATACTTTAAGGAAAGCAGACTTTTTGTTTTCCACATTATCCATTTCTCACCTTTCCCAGTAGCTCCTTCATCTGCAACAGATTTCGCCAATTGTACAATGCTTTAATATTCAGCTGATATTGTTCCGCATAATCAGCAAATGAAAGCTCACTATTCTTTGCGGTCAGTATGTAGTTCAGCCAATACTGTTGTTTAAATGTGATATATGATTTCATTATGACTCCTATTTCTGGGTGCCAGTATAATAGGTGATGGAATTTGTAAAGATAGATGGGGTTTAATTTGCGCTTATGTCCAAATTAGGAGGGAGGGCAATAATGAAGATTGGTAATTTGTGTTTCGGCAGCGCAAAAATAATACCTGCATAAAGCAGGTATTATTTTGTGAGTATCACAATTATTTGCGTCCTTTGCCACCGCCTCTAGGTTTGGTTTTTCCGTTTCCAGAAGAGCTTGATCCAATCGTAAAGTTGATTGCTGATAAGCTGGTATTCCCTGCTAAATCAAATGCCTCAGCGCTAATTGAGTGACTACCTTCTTTTAATTTTTTCGTATTAATGGGGCAAGAGAGAGGGCTAATATTGCTACTGGCAACAAGAGCTCCATTTATGTAGCAATAGATCATGGATAGTCCGACATCATCGCTAGCCTCAATGGTAACTTTCATGTTCGATAACAAAATTGCATCATTGATTAGATTTCTAATATAAACAGATGGTGGCGTTGAATCCATCGCTATATTATTCGCTATGGTAATTTCGATAACTGAAGTATTCGTATTGCCATAACTATCTGTTGCTGTTGCGCTTAATGTATAAGGACCATCGGCGAGTTGCGTTGTGTCTAGGCTGATACTTATCTGGTCTCCATTCACGCTGGATAATAGCTGTTCGTCAATTGCTGAAACTAAGTTGAGCACAAGAGTGTTTACAGAAGTATTGTCAGTGGCAAAAACGCTTACACTGGCTATTCCCGATAATTGGGTATTCGTTAGATCAAAATTGATAGATGGTGGCGTTGCATCAGGTGTTGGGTTATCAGCGCCTCCAGTAGTTTGTTGTGCCAATAGAACTGCTGCACGCGCATCAACTCGGCCATGTCCATAATAAACATCAAATCCTCCATTACCAAGATCTAGAGCACTTTGCTCAAGGATATTTTCCATTTGATCAGGTGTTAGATTCCAGTTGGCAGATTTAATGAGCGCAAGAATGCCCGCTGTTAGAGGCGCAGAAAAGGATGTGCCTGATACTGCGGCATAACCACCCCCATTGCTTGTCGTGTAGATTCCAGCACCAGGCGCTGCTACATCGACGAAGCTGCCATATGACGACCAACTCGTTTTTTGATCGCTCGATGAAGTGGCTGAAACAGATATCAAATTTATGCTATCGCCGAAAGACCATTGACTTCCATCATTGCCAGCGGAAACAACCATAATTCCACCTTTCTCTTTAAGGTAAGCTGCCGCAGAATTAACACTAGAAGAGGATGTTAGCGCATAACTTGCGTTGACAATGTGGGCGCCATTGTTAGCAGCCCATGTAACACCTTCCGCAAGATCACTGGTGTATGCTGAGCCACCGCTTTGGTTAGAGACTCTTATAGGTAATATGTGAGAATCCCACGCTATGGAAGTGACACCTTGGGCGTTATTACTTATTGCGCCAATAACACCCGCTACTTTCGTGCCGTGACCGGCCACGTCACTTGTATTGTTTGTATTATCAACCGTATTAATTCCTTGCAACACTTTACCTTGCAGATCAGGGTGGTTTGAGTCAACACCTGTGTCAAGCACTGCGACAACAACGCTTTTTCCGCTACTTAGATCCCATGCGATTGGGGCATTAACTTTTGGTAGATGCCACGAAGCGTTAAAGTAAGTGTCATTTGGATAGGTTTCTTCCAACGAATGCACTTGGTCGGTTTCTGCGAACTTTATATTTGGATTGTGGGATAGTGCTCGAGCAAGGGCCTCTTCAGCGCCTACTGGGACGTTAATTATTCTGACATTTATTGCATTAATAATTGCCCGCTGATTAGCGTTGTGAGATCGCAACAGGCGAGAAAGTGTGGTTTCTGAAACACCTTGAGCTGGTTTTATCAGAATTCTACCGGGTGCGAACTCTGCGCCTGCCGAAAAAACAGGTGTCGCAGCTAAGCTGTAACCCAAGGTTGTTAAAAGCAGTAGTGATAATTTTGATTTTTTGAAAGCAGAACGAAATGTTTGGAGGTCAGATTTACAATTCATATAATTTTCTCTGATAAAGAATTTATTAGCGTAATGCATTATTATTGCCAAAATAACATGGGTAAAAAATAGTGATGACAAGTGAATAAGATCTGCGCGATATGTCTATTTGATCAGCAGATTAAAGAGTGAAAGAGGATATTAATGTCGAAGAAAAGTCATTAATGAATTCCATGTCAGAACGATTGTATTTAAGTGTAGGGGGATGGCGACAAGGTGTAAGATTTTACAACAAGAAAAGTTTCGACAGCATTTGACGAAAAATGCTGTCGAAGATTGTTTTTATACTTTGTAATAATCTCTATACCAATCAACAAAGTTCGCAATGCCGGTTTCTATAGGTGTGCTTGGTTTAAAGCCAACATCATTAATTAAAGCATCTACATTCGCATATGTTGCAGGCACATCGCCAGGTTGTAATGGTAAATAATTTTTATCTGCTTTTTTACCAATACACTCTTCAATGATTTCTATATAACGCATGAGCTCAACAGGTTTGTTATTACCTATGTTGTATATGCGGTAAGGCGCTTTGCTTGTTGCAGTATCAGGATCGTCCCCGCTCCAGTTCTCATTTGGAGAAGCCACACTATCAAGTGTGCGAATGACGCCCTCGACTATATCGTCGATATAGGTGAAATCGCGTTTGTGTTTTCCATGATTAAATACATCAATAGGTTTTCCTTCGATGATGTTCTTAGTGAACATAAAAAGAGCCATATCGGGACGACCCCATGGGCCGTAGACCGTAAAAAAACGTAAGCCTGTAGTCGGTAGATCATATAAATGACTATAGGTATGAGCCATTAATTCGTTAGCTTTTTTGCTTGCGGCATATAAGCTTACTGGATGGTCTACATTATGGTGAACGGAAAAAGGCATTTTCTCATTTGCACCATATACTGAGCTACTGGA
Organism: uncultured Ectothiorhodospiraceae bacterium; assembly: GCA_945787715.1. GTDB lineage: Bacteria > Pseudomonadota > Gammaproteobacteria > S012-40 > S012-40 > CALZJE01. The sequence goes on from CALZJE010000001.1 coordinate 116,925, forward strand.
TGCATAAACCAAATGCTCAACATTGTTGTGTCTGCAGCCTTCCAATATATTGGTGAATCCCATAATATTGGAGTCAATGTAGGAGTAAGGATTGATTAGCGAATATCGAACACCTGCCTGAGCGGCCAAATTAACTACGCGCTGTGGTTTGTGTTTGGCAAAAGTGTCCTGCATTGCATCTCTATCCTCGATGCTAATGCGAACTTCAGTGAAGTTTGGATGATCTTTTATTTTTGCCAATCGTGCTTCTTTCAGAGAAACTTCGTAGTAATCATTGACGTTATCTATACCAATGATTTCATCACCTCGATCTAGTAAGCGCTGTGCTAGTGAGCTACCGATGAAGCCGGCTGTGCCTGTAATTAATATTTTCATTTAAAAACTCTTTGTTTAAAGTCTGCCATCAACTTGATCTTTTGGTAGCAGCGCTTTGACATCATATAAAACAGAATCAGATTTGCCCAAGGCGCGAATTTTATCGGCTCCCATTGCGACAAATTCTTTATGTGATACTGCAAGAATAATTGCATCGTAAGTGCCATTCTTGAGTTCACTCATTGGAGTTATTCCGTATTCGTGTTGTGCTTCTTCTGAGCTTACCCATGGGTCATAAACATCAACCTGTGCATAGTAATCTTTTAATGTATCAATGATATCAGTTACTCGTGTGTTACGAAGATCTGGGCAATTTTCTTTGAATGCTAGCCCCATAACGAGAATTTTTGAGTCGACAACATGGATGCGTTTTTTTGTCATCATACGCACAACTGATTCAGCGATATGTTCGCCCATATTATCGTTGATACGACGACCTGATAAAATAACTTCTGGATTGTAACCTATCTCGGTTGCCTTATGTGTTAGGTAATATGGATCAACACCTATACAGTGTCCGCCAACAAGGCCGGGCCTGAAAGGAAGAAAATTCCATTTTGTTCCCGCTGCTTCAAGGACTTCTAGCGTATCAATGCCTAGCTTACCAAAGATCAATGATAATTCGTTAACGAGAGCAATGTTTACATCACGCTGCGTATTCTCGATAACCTTTGCGGCTTCTGCTACACGAATGCTACTTGCTAGGTGAGTACCTGCTGTTATAACTGTTTTATACAAATCATCGACAAATTTAGCGGACTCAGGCGTAGATCCAGAAGTGACTTTTAATATATTTGTTACTCGATGTTCTTTATCACCTGGATTGATTCGCTCGGGGCTATAACCCACGAAAAAGTCTGTATTGAATTTTAAGCCTGAGGCTTTTTCAATTAAAGGAACGCAGTCTTCTTCGGTTGCGCCGGGATAAACGGTAGATTCATAAATTACCACATCACCTTTGCTGATAACTTCGCCAAGCATTTTGGACGCGCCAATTAAAGGGCTCAGGTCTGGACGTTTGTAATTATCAATCGGCGTTGGGACTGTGACGATATAACAATTGCAGGATTTTAGGTCGTCGCGACTTGCTGTGTACGCCAGTTTTGTCGCCTGCGCCAGCTCTGTTGGTTCAACTTCCAAAGTGCTGTCTTGTCCAGATTTCAATTCTTCGACACGGTCTACCTTGATGTCGAACCCGATTGTGTCGAATTTTTTACCAAATTCTACCGCTAATGGTAAGCCTACATAGCCTAAACCGAGTATTCCAATTTTAACGTTTTTTAATTCCAACATTCTTTAATCCCTTATTTTATAACTTGAATTTTAAGAACAAGACCTGCCGCGGCCCATGCCAAAGTATTCAATTCCTTGTTTTTCCACAGTATCAGGATCGTAAATATTTCTTCCATCGAAGATAACGGCATTGTTAAGTTTATCTTTGATTAACTTGAAGTCAGGGCTTCGAAACAGCCTCCACTCTGTAACAACAATCAGTGCATCAGCATGCTCTAAAGTTGTATTTGAATCTTCGCAAATGATGAAATCATCTCTTTGTCCATATATTCGTTGTGCTTCATCAGCGGCTTCAGGGTCATATGCTTTGACTTTTGCTCCGGCATCCCATAATGCTTCCATTAGAACGCGACTAGGTGCATCCCGCATATCATCTGTATTGGGTTTGAATGCAAGCCCCCATAATGCAAATGTTTTTCCTTGCAGATTGCTATTGAAGTAACTGTTAATTCGCTCGAATAGTTTGTGCTTTTGGCGATTATTAACATCTTCAACCGCTGTTAATAGTTGAGAGTCATAACCGATGCTTTTTGCTGTCTTTTCTAATGCTTTAACATCTTTCGGGAAACAAGAACCACCATACCCACAACCTGGATAGATAAAATGGTAGCCAATTCGAGGATCAGAACCAATACCCAATCGGACACTTTCTATATCAGCACCTAGTTTTTCCGCAAGATTGGCCAACTCGTTCATGAAGGTGATTTTAGTTGCTAACATGGCATTAGCGGCATATTTGGTAAGTTCTGCAGACCGAATATCCATATCAACTAATCGATCATGGTTGCGGTTAAATGGCGCGTAAAGCGCCTTAAGGAGTTCAACTGTCCTGGGATTGTCAGTACCAATAACAATTCGATCAGGCTTCATGAAATCATCAATTGCTGCACCTTCTTTTAAAAACTCAGGATTCGAAACAATATCGAACTCACATCCAAGCTCTCTCTTATCTAATGCATTTTGAACGGTATTACGAACTTTATCTGCAGTGCCGACTGGTACAGTTGATTTGTCAACAATGACTTTGTATTCGGACATGTTCTCGCCAATAGATTTTGCAACTGCCAGGACATATTGTAAATCAGCAGATCCATCTTCATCGGGAGGTGTGCCCACAGCAATAAATTGGAATAATCCATGATTTACACCTTCTGTAACATCGGTTGTAAAGGATAGTCGGCCTTCTTTAACATTTCGCGTAATCATTGCTTCAAGGCCTGGTTCATAGATGGGAACCCCACCATTATTGAGCATGTCGATTTTGTTTTTGTCGATGTCAACACATACAACATTGTTGCCTACTTCAGCTAAGCATGTTCCTGTTACAAGGCCTACATAGCCACTGCCAAATATAGTTACATTCATGTTTATTCCTTAAAAATATTTTAGATCTTGTTGTTTTTCCAACGCAGAAAGGGGGTGGTTGATTGTTGAACGATTTTTGTCGCAAAATGTTAAAGCTTTAAATTATACACAAGAAACACATTAATTTTCCCAAAGATTTTCAGCAGAAGTATCGCTAACTATTGCATTGAGGAAAGCGTTTTTGCCTACTTGGCTTAATTATTAAGCATAAAAGTTAAGAATTGTATTGTTCTTCGTTAATATAACGTTAGTTAGAAAATTTGTTGTATACTCCCGACGCAATAAGTTAAGTTTAATTTCTTAGTGTTTTCAAATTCTTGGGTGTCACGGGCTAAAAAAGTATGGTTCGACTATTTAAACATTACATACCTAAATCACTGCTAGTTATGAGCATGGTTGAAATGCTTTTGTGTATCCTGGCTGTTTATTTGGGTGTTCTGCTTCGATTTGATTTTCAGTCTGATGAAGCACATAAGTTTGTTTTTTCCTCTGCATTGGTTTTTGCTGCTGTGGTTTTCAGTTCCATGGCTACAATGGGTCTTTATCAAAGACATCTACGCGATGGTCGACGAGGTATGTTTATCCGAATCTGTGTGGCATTTGCCATTAGTTTCGGAGTTATGAGTATGCTTTTTTATCTATTCCCTGAGGTAACATTAGGCCGGGGAGTATTTGCTTACACATTCATCATGGCGCTCGCTGGCGTAATGGTTACTCGTGCTATCTATATTAAAGTGACAAATAGAGAAGATTTAAAGCGTAGAATTTTAATTGTTGGTACTGGTGAAAAAGCTAATCTGATAGAGACGCTTTTAAAACGTAAAACCGACAGGCGGGGATTTAAAATTGTTGGTTATGTTTCCGTCAGTGGCGAGGAAGTGCTTGTTCCCGAAAATGAAGTGATTCAACATAAGAAAACATTGATGAACATCGTGGAAGAAACTGACGCTGATGAGATTGTGCTTGCAATTACTGACCGGAGAAAGGGATTTCCTGTTGAGGAATTGCTCGATTGCAAAATGAGCGGTGTGGAAGTTTCCGATATTGCAACATTGTTTGAACGTCAGTCAGGGCGGATTATTCTTGATCTTCTTCATCCGAGCTGGTTGATTTTCTCTGATGGTTTTGCGCATGGATTGGCTCGCGATGCTGTAAAGAGAACCTTTGATATCGTTGCGAGTTCTTTGTTGCTATTATTTACCTTTCCTATTATGTTGGTAACAGCATTATTGATATACCTGGAAGATAGAGGCCCAGTTTTTTATCGACAGGTAAGAGTAGGAAAGAACTGGAAACTGGTTCATGTCATGAAGTTTCGCAGTATGAGAACAGATGCTGAAAAAAACGGGGTGCAATGGGCAAAAGCAGATGATGATCGAGTAACCAGAATCGGGAAGTTTATCCGAAAAACTCGAATAGACGAACTCCCGCAGATGTTTAATGTACTGCGTGGAGATATGAGTTTTGTAGGGCCCAGACCTGAACGCCCCCAATTTGTTGAGCAATTTTCGGAATCTATACCATTTTATGCAGAACGTCACCGAGTTAAACCTGGCGTTACCGGTTGGGCTCAAATCTCTTACCCCTACGGCGCTTCGGAAAAAGATACCATAGAAAAATTGCAATATGATTTATATTATGTGAAAAACTATAGCATTTTTCTGGATCTGACTGTCTTGTTTCAAACAGCAGAGGTTATTTTGTGGGGCAAAGGAGCGAGATAGCTTGCGAAGGATTGTAAGCAATGCCATTTAATATTGGCGCTGTTAATTACGCCATAACTGCTTTTTTATTTGCCTTTCTAAGCGTACTTCTCCTGACTGTCTGGCGTGGACGTCTCCATGGTTTGCTTTTTTTTCTTGTTTGCTTATTTACTGCAATCTGGGCTTCAATAGCTGCCTATTCTGCCCAATATGGATATTCTTTAAGTTTTAATGTTATTGCATCCGAGCTTGTAAAGAATGCAGTCTATGCTGCGTTCCTTATCCAGTTATTTCGAAATTCAAATCACTACCATAGCAAACATTTTCTCAAGTTTGTTGCTCGGGCCGCGATCATATTTCCCTTTCTTTTATTGACACTCATTGTTTATTTAAAGTACATACAGGCCGCCCCATCTTGGTTGGGTTTTGATTTGCGAGTTTTTAGTCATATCTTGATTGCACTGTTTGGTTTATCTTTATTGGAGCAAATTTTTCGCAGTATTAAATCAGAGCAGCTTTGGGCTCTCAAGTTTTTGTGCTTTGGCTTTGGGGCTCTCTATGCATTCGATTTTCTACTCTACAGTGATGCATTATTATTTAAACGTATAAATATCGATCTGTGGGACGCGCGAGGAATTGTTGATGCACTCGCGCTATGCTTAATTGCCATAGCTGTTCACCGGAATCCTCAGGCAGAGTCGCTAGTGAATATTTCTCGATCAGCCGTTTTTTATACGACGGCTTTGATTGCCGCTGGCGCTTATTTGATCATAATGTCTGCGGGAGGATTTTATCTAAAATCGTTCGGTGGTGATTGGGGAGCTGTAGTCGCATATACATTTTTATTCACTGCTGTTTTATTTTTAATAATTCTTGTTTTTTCGGGTCATATCCGAGCACGCATACGTGTTTTCATTGATAAGCATTTTCTTGACTACAAATATGATTATCGCGCTCAATGGCTGGGATTAATCAGGGATTTGTCGATTGAAAATGCAGCGCTATCATTAGAAAACAGAGCGCTAAATGCGCTTACTGAAATGATGGATAGCCCTGGGGGGAGTTTGTGGGTAAAGCACAATCAACGTTTTTATTCTCCAGTTGCAATTTTAGGTATGAGTGAGTTGGAAAAAGAAACAGAGCCGCGCGATGGGCTACTAGCGAAATTTCTTGAAAAGTGGCAATGGGTGATAAATCTTGATGAATTTAAATCAGAGCCTGATCTATATCGAGAACTGACATTGCCAGATTGGATAGTAAATTCACCAAAAGCCTGGCTTATTGTGCCTTTAATGTTACAGGCTGAACTATATGGTTTTGTCGTTATTGCTAGGCCCCGCGCAGAAAAAGATTTCAATTGGGAAGATATCGATTTATTAAAAACCGCCGGTCGCCAAGTCGCAGTCCATTTAGCACAAGACCGATCAGCATTAGCATTAATTGAAGCTCGTCAATTTGAGGCATTCAATCGATTTTCTGCGTATGTGGTCCATGATTTAAAAAATCTGGTCTCCCAGCTAGCACTTGTGGTGAAAAATGCGGAAAAGCATAAACACAATCCCGCCTTTATGGATGATGCAATACTAACAGTGGATAATGCAGTTGAAAGAATGAACCGTTTACTTGCTCAACTAAGAACAGGAGCTGTGACGGATAAATTTAATGAAAGCGTAGATTTGACGAAAATTATAGCCACCGTTGTCAGGGAAAAGAGAAATATGAAACCTGTTCCAGTGGCTAAGTTGAACCAAGAGCATGTTTTTGTTGCTGCTAATGAAGCGAGACTTGTTTCTGTTATCGGTCATTTGGTGCAAAACGCGCAGGATGCAACTGCTGATACTGGAGAAATTGTGATAAATCTGTATCTTCAAAGTGATAATGCAATTCTGACAATTCGTGATACTGGTGGGGGTATGGATGCTGAATTTATAAAAAGCCGACTGTTTGAACCGTTTGTCACTACTAAAGGATTAACAGGAATGGGAATAGGTGCACATGAATCTCGTGCATATATTGAAGAACTTGGCGGTACATTGGAAGTTGAAAGTGAGAAGGGTGTTGGATCAACATTTTTTATTACGTTACCTTTGAGTGGAAAAAAAGAACCGGAAAGTGAATTGTGATGCAAAATCAGTTTACAATGAAGGGTATTTAAAAAGTTGTTAAGTTAAGGGGTTTTTGTGGCCAAAAAAGATACACTACTTGTTGTTGAAGATGACCATGGTATACAAAGCCAGCTTAAGTGGAGTTTCGATGATTATGACGTCGTAATTGCCGGCGACCGCGAGGAAGCACTCTCGCTTCTGAGGAGGCACGAGCCAAAAGTTGTTACCTTAGATATGGGCCTGCCTCCAGATCCCGGAGGAACAACTGAAGGTTTAGCTACTCTACAGGAGATATTAGAATTATCGCCAAAAACAAAAGTTGTAGTCGTTACCGGAAATGATGATAGAGAATCCGCTGTAAGAGCGATTGGTATTGGCGCCTACGATTTTTATCTAAAGCCTATTGATGCAGATATTCTCGGATTAATTGTGAATCGCGCGTTTCGTGTTCGTGAACTCGAAGATGAGAATGAGCGTTTAGGTAGTGGGGAAGGAGAGTCACCTCTATCTGGTTTAATTGCTTCAAGTGTACAAATGTTAAAAGTTTGTCGGACCGTAGAAAAAGTCGCGCCAACCAATGCGACAACATTGCTACTTGGTGAAAGTGGGACTGGTAAAGAAGTTCTTGCTAAAGCTCTCCATGAGCTAAGCCCCCGTTCTGAAAAAAGATTTGTGGCTATAAATTGTGCTGCCATACCTGACAATCTATTAGAGAGCGAGCTTTTTGGATACGAAAAGGGTGCATTTACGGGAGCAGCTAAACAGACTTTAGGTAAGATCGAGGTTGCTAATGGTGGAACCTTGTTCTTAGATGAGATTGGCGACTTACCTATGGGATTGCAAGCAAAATTACTACGTTTTCTCCAAGAACGAGTGATAGAGCGTGTAGGTGGGAGGCAAGAAATTCCAGTTGATGTGAGAATAGTATGTGCAACTCATCGTGGCTTGCCTAATATGATCAGTGGTGGTGATTTTCGCGAAGATTTGTATTACCGCTTAAGTGAAATCACAATAAATATTCCCGCAGTACGTGAAAGAGAAGGAGATGCCGTTTTATTAGCGCGAACTTTTATAGAAAAGTTTGCTAAAGAGCAGGGGAAAAAAACGCCGGCTTTAGCAAAAGATGCTTTATTGGCTATCGAAAATTACCAATGGCCGGGGAATGTTCGAGAAATGGAAAATAAAGTCAAACGCGCAATAATTATGTTCGATGGTAATCAGATAGCCTCTGAAGACTTAGAGCTAGAAGATGTTGAACAAATGAACATGCCGTTTAATCTACGTGAAGTCCGTGAAGAAGCCGAACGCAAAGCTGTATTACGAGCGCTGCATCATGTAAATAGCAATATCGCTCAAGCTGCCGAGTTGCTAGGTGTTAGTCGACCTACGCTTTATGACTTGATCAAGAAGCTAAGTATAAACATTTAAAGCCTCTGTATTTTACTTAACTAAAGAGAAGAAACAGAACATGACGCATAGACTCATTAAAAAAACGTTTTTACTTTTTTTATTATGGTTACCTTTATCTGTTTATTCGACGAGCGTTGATGAATATATTAAGGATGCAAATATTTATATTGATAAGCAGGATTTCAAAGCAGCTATTATTCAGCTTAAAAATGCATTGCAGCAAGATTCGACAAGCAAAGAAGCACGTGCGCTACTTGGACAAACTTATTTGAAGGTAGGTGATGTTTTGCCTGCTGAAAAAGAGTTGCGTAAGGCCAAGCGTGCGGGTGCTGCTGCCACTGAATGGATGCCATATCTTGCAGATGTATATTTGGCTCAAAACAAAGCGAATGAAGTAATAGAGGAGTTGAAAACTGATGACTCTATGCCGAAAGAGTTGCGTGCAGAAATGCTTGTTCGCTATGGGCAGGCCTATTTTTTAATGAGGGAAGTCGATAAATCCCTCGATCAATATGAAAAAGCAGTTAAACTTAATCCAAATCATACCAGTGCATTGCTCGGTATAGCTCAAATTTCTCTGTTTAGCAAAGACTTTAAAGCTGCTCAAACTAATACCAATAAAGCAATTGAAGGCAATCCTCAAAATGTGCGAGCGCTTACCTTTGCTGGTGAAATTTCTCGCATCCAAGGTGATTATAAAAATGCAGTAGAAGCTTATGAAAAAGCACTTGCTGTGAGGTCTCAGTACATTCCCGCATTAGGTGGTTTGGCTTCTTCGTTAGTGTCCCTGCAAGAGATTGACGAAGCGAATAAAACGATAGGGAAATTGTTGTCAATTAATAAAAATTATCCTAACGCGCATTATTTAAAAGCATTGATAGCGGCACAGGAGAATGATTTGAAAAGCGCTGAAGATGCGTTGCAACAGGTATTGCGGATTACAGAAGATCACATGACGGCAATATTGTTAATGGGGCGTGTGCAATACGAAAATAAAAATTTCGAGCAAGCTGAAAAATATTTAAAGCAGTTTAATAATAAATTCCCCAAGCATCTACCTACTGTTAAATTGTTAGCGACAACACGATTAAAACTTAGAGACTTTAATGGAGCGGAAAAACTATTAACTGACATTGAGCCAAGTGCCTCAAATGATCCGGGTGTTTTAAGCTTGCTAGGAATGGTCTATGCGCAAAGCGGAGACGTTGCAAAGGGTACTGAGTATTTTGAGCGCGCAACGATAATTGCGCCTGATCAAGCACAATTACAAGCCCAGCTCGGTGTAAGCCACTTAGCTGAAGGCGATATAGGCGAAGCAATCAAAAATTTGGAATCGGCTGTCAAACTGGATGCAACTGACTCGCGAACAGATATGATGCTAATACTCGCTCACTTGCGCAACAAAGACTATGATAACGCGTTAAATGTTGCAAAGGCGTATGTGGAAAAAGATCCTAAAAATCCGATTACTTATAATTTTATGGCGGCGGCATATAGTGGGAAAAAGGATTACGCAAAAGCGAGGCGCACATTAGAAAAAGCGTTATTAATTAAACCAGATTTTAGTGCAGCAGAGATCAACCTAGCACGTATAGATTTGGCAGAAAATTTCCCTGGCGAGGCTAAAAAACGATTTAAGAATATTATTCGCTACGACGGAAAGAATGTCGAAGCTCACATGGAATTGGCAAAACTCGCCATTTCACAAAACAATAAAGAGGAAGGTTTGCATTGGATCAAGGA
>CALZJE010000002.1 GCA_945787715.1 uncultured Ectothiorhodospiraceae bacterium
TGTCTGTTTGGTGTCGGTTACGTTATTGTCAGATATCGCAAAAGTGGTTTTCTAAAGCGCTTGAAGGCGACACCATTATCCGCATTAGAATTTTTAATGGCACAAATGGCTTCGCGTTTGATATTGATGATGATAATTACTGTTATTGTTTATATCGGTTGTGACTTATTTCTAGATTTTAATATGCAGGGTTCTTATCTGCTTTTATTTATCACCGCATTATTGGGTGCTATTTGTATGATATCGCTTGGTCTGATGGTAGCGGCCAAAATCTCCAGTGAGGAATTGGCGGGTGGTTTGCTAAATCTTCTCACTTGGCCAATGATGATTCTTTCTGGGGTTTGGTTTTCATTGGAAGGGACACATTCTTTTGTTCAGAATGCTGCGCAAATATTGCCTCTCACACATTTGGTTGATAGCGCGAGAGCTATTATGCTGGAAGGCGCTGGAATAGCCGATGTGGCATATAGTTTAATGACGCTATTGATAATGAGTATTGTTTTTCTTTTGATTGGGGCAAAAATATTTCGTTGGGAATAATGTAACTTGCCTCTATACACCGATATTGAAGACACAATAACCATCCATGGTGTTTGACGCCAATATCCCTGTTGGCGACACTTCAAAATCGGTACCAATCTCCCGTGAATCACTGACTTAAAAATTTTACTGATTTTTGTTTTGAGGCAAGTGATGTAAATTAACTTATTTTATAATTTTTTATCCCACCTTTAGTTATATTCGATAGCTTTTTTTAAGTAAGTTTCTCTTTTTTGCATCATAAAGATTTCGCTTAGATCACGTATTCTACCTTTGCAAGTGATGCTCAATTTCTCTGTTAGCAGGCTAAACTATAACCACTTTTTCATGGGAGTGAGGCGAAACATGACATTGACAGCTTGTACCTTGCCGATAAATTGACAACCTAAATATTAGGTAGAATTTAAAAATCATTTATGCGTTAATGGGACTATACTTACATAGGCAGTGAATTGGCTCTTTTGTTGAAGAATTGGTGTGAAATCATTCACTAATTATTTGATTAAAGTATAAATCAGTTTTAAACATGCGCGCAGTGTCACTATATTGTTATGCCTTATGCTAAAATTTTATAAAGCAAAAATACATAAAATGCCTCCGCTGCCTTGGATTTTTTTTGGTACTTTCTTTTGCTTATCGTCAAATCTCTTCGCTGATGAACGACTCTACACTATAAAACAGGGAGATACACTTTGGAGTATCAGTGAAGAGTGGCTTCATAATGCCCAGGATTGGGTGAAACTCAAGTCCTTAAATAACATTGAAAACCCACTTAAGCTCGTTCCCAATAGCCAAATTAGAATTCCGCTGTTATTGTTAAAAAAAGGGGAAAACCTGGCAGTTGTCGAATATGTATACGGGACAGTTTCAATTAAGAACGATGCTGGCGAACAACGGGATGTTACTCTGGGAATGGAGTTATTTGCTGGTGATGAGATTAAAACAGATGATGCCTCTAGTGTTCGAATAGGATACAAAGACGGTTCGTCCAGTTTGCTTCAAGAAAATGGACAACTAAGAATTGATAGGATTGAATTCCTCAATGAGAAGAGAGATATTCAACTTAACCTACAGCATGGCGGTATAAATTCTAAAATAAAAGAACGAAAGAATAACGGTTCTCGTTTTGAAATTACCTCACCTTCGGCGATAGCATCTGTGAGGGGAACAAATTTTCGTGTTGCAAGTGACCCGTTAACGCAACTATTTCGTACTGAAGTGTTAAAAGGTAGCGTTGCTGTTTCCAGTCAGGGAGAGGAGCAGATCGTAACAAAAGGATTTGGAATAGTTGTTAAGGCAGGCCAACCTCCTAGCCCTCCCTCAAAACTTTTACCCACCATTGATTTATCGAATTTACCGAAATTGATTCAGAAACAGCCGATATTCTTTAGCTTTAATCCACTTGATGGTGCAGTTGGCTACAGAGTAGAAATTAGCAAAGGAAACACATTTAACCAACAAATATTCAGCCAGGTTTTAAATGAATCTAAGTTAAGCCCACCAGGGCTAGCTAATGGTGAATATATTTTGCGTATATTCGCTTATGATGTGAATGGCCTAGGTGGAGAAGTCGCATATCATAATTTTACTATAAAAATAGTAGAAAATATTTCTCCACCGGAATTACCAAAGCTTATCTTTCCGGACAATCAGATTTTGTTAGAAGAGAAGGATTTCACGTTTCGCTGGAGTGAATCGAAAAGAGCCAATGCTTATCATTTTCAGTTAGCGAGTGATGAAAAATTTAGTCAGCTACTTATCGATATATTTCCTTTCTATTTTACACAGCTATCGATATCGGATCGTTTGCCAAGCGGAAATTATTATTGGCATGTAGCAGCGCTAGATAAAAATAATAAAGCGAAAAATTTTACAGGATCACGCTCTTTTAGGATTCTCCCTCATATTCCTTACTTAACAAAAGCTCAGTATGTGGCGGACAATATTCTTTTCAACTGGAGTAAAGGGAAGGATTCGCTTCAGTATCGTGTGCAGCTTTCACCGACTAACGATTTTTCAGAATTAGTATTAGATGAGCAAGTTTCTTCAACAAATTATCAACTAAAATTTGAAAATATGGGAGACTATTTTATAAGGATATTCAGTGTAGATACAGATGGATTTATTAGTGAATCAAGTAATATTCGGCATATCCGACTATCTAAGCCAGGTGCTTTAGGTCAAAAACTTGAAAACATAGATTCTGTAACGGAGTTAAGCGAATTTTGATATTGGAACTGAGAAAAAGACTGGAGTGTCTAATTGTTGTCATTGTAACAATAGTTATTCTATTTTCTATTCAATATTTTAAACTTGCGGAACGTTTGAATTATGTTATTTATGATTCCCTACAAAGTTTAAATAATAGTTTCTACAGTGAAGATATCGCCGTTATTGCTGTTGACGAGAAAAGTCTTGAACAGATTGGAAACTGGCCTTGGTCACGTAGCATTCATGCTGAAATCATCGATCGACTTGATTCAGTTGATCCGCGAGTGATTGCCTTTGATGTTCTTTTTATAGAACCTGATTCTCGTTTTATCGACGGTGATTCCATCTTTGCGAATACAATTCGTGATAATGGCAGAGTAGTTCTTCCAGCGTTACATGTTCGTAGTGAGTTACCTTCAAACTATTTAGAACTTCAACCTCCTATCCCCATGCTTAAGGAGAGTAGTGCTCAGCTTGCGCATGTTGATGCAGAAATTGATTATGATGGTTTAGTCAGAAGTGTTTTCCTCCGAGCGGGTGTTGGAGAAAGTAATTTGTCTGCACTGGGCGTTGCTGCACTTGAGGTCGCAAGAGGTAGAAAATTAGATGTGTTGCCCGGAGTAACAAGTAAGTTTCGTCCTCATAGGTCTGCTGGAGCATGGGTTAGGGATAATCATGTGTTGCTTTCACTAAATAATGCTCAGAACAGTTTTAAGACTTATTCATATGCGGACGTGATAAATAATAATTTAGTGCTTGAAAAGCTGAAGGGGAAAATTATTTTTATAGGTGTTACTGCCGCAGGTATTGGCACTAATTTGCCCGTCGCAAGCACTAAGGAACATGAGTTAATCAGTAGTGTTTTTTATCATGCGTCTGTGGCAAATGCACTACTAACAAATAGTGCGGTGACATCTGTAACGACATATTGGGTGTATATCATAGGTGCTATTCTCGTTCTTCTGCCAATATTTATTTATTCCTTTGGTCGACCAGAAATTTCTCTATTAACTACGTTTATATTTGTTTGTATGACTTTAGGAGGGAGTCTGTTTTTGTTAAAACAAATGGCTCTTTGGGTTCCTCCCGCATCAATTGTGATGACATTACTGATTTGTTATCCCCTATGGGGATGGCGACGTATGGTTGTAATGACCAAACAATTGTCACAAGAAAAAGAACAAGCAGAAGTCACGCTTCAATCAATTGCTGATGGTGTTATCACCATTAATCAAAATGGAGAAATTCAATATATGAATCCAGTGGCTGAGCAGCTAACGGGTTTTTATGATCATCATGCATTAAACCAACCCATTGAAGCGGTGTTCAACGTTGTTGATCATTCATCAGGGTTGAAAGTGACTCACCAATTGCTGCAGTATCTTGAGAGTAAGAATAAGGTTTCTCCTTTTGAACGCTTTATACTCATCAATAGAGATGGATCTAAATATACAATCAGAGCGACTATTGGGCAGATACATAGGGCGACAGTCATAGAAAGTGGTATTGTGTTGGCGTTTAGTGATGTTACAGAAACTACCAATTTGCTTGACCAGATGTCTCATCAAGCAACTCACGATACGCTTACTCGCTTGCCCAATAGGGCCTTATTAATGGAGAGGCTCAATCACTCTATCGCTTTTGCCCAGCGTAATGGTTATCAAATTGGATTGCTCTTCATTGATGTTGATAAATTTAAAAATGTTAATGACGGATTTGGGCATGAAACTGGAGATCAACTCTTAAAGGAAATCGCAAACCGACTACAACTAAATATAAGGGATGAAGATACCGCGGCACGATTAGGTGGGGATGAGTTTGTCATTGTGCTGGATCAAATTAATAAAACAAGCAGTGTAGCGATAGTCACTCAAAAAATTCTCGCTAATTTTGAAGCACCGTTTAAACTAGTAGATCACGAATTTTATGTAACCTGTAGTATTGGGATTAGCATGTACCCCAGGGATGCGTTAGATGCAGATACACTGTTGAAAAATGCAGATATTGCTATGTATTCAGCGAAAGAAAGCGGCCGTAATAATTTTCAATATTTTTCAATCAATATGAACGAGATTGTACAGAGCAGATTGGTGCTCGAAAAAGAGTTGCGTAAAGCATTAGAAGAGGGGCAATTAAAACTCTTTTATCAGCCGCAAGTGAATGTTCATACACAGAGAATTACAGGTGTTGAAGCGTTGCTGCGTTGGGAGCATGAAGAGTATGGTGCTGTACCTCCATCACATTTTATTCCGCTGGCCGAAGAAATTGGACTTATTGTTCCTATTGGAGAATGGGTTTTGCGTACGGCATGCGCACAAATTAATAAATGGCTGGATTTAGTTGGGGAGGATTTTTCAGTCGCCGTTAACATCTCTCCGCGGCAATTTCTAGGGCAGGATGTCTTGGGGATGCTAAAAGAAATTATTTCTTCAGAGAACATTGATGCGAAATTACTAAAACTTGAAATCACTGAAGGACTTTTTGTTGCAGAAAAAACAGTCGTTGAAACAACGCTTGAAGAGTTTAGAAGAATGGGGGGCACAGTATCAATTGATGATTTTGGCACGGGCTATTCCTCTTTAAGTTATCTAAAACGGATTCCTGTTGATCAAGTTAAAATTGATCGGCTTTTTGTGCAAGATATTACTGAGAACGAGCGTAGTTGTTCTTTGATTAAAGCAATTATTTCAATGGCTCACGATTTGGAATTAGAGATTATTGCTGAAGGTGTTGAAAATTCGGCACAACTGAAAATTTTAGAAAGACAGAAATGTTACAATATTCAAGGATTTTATTTTAGCCCCGCTGTTGAAGCGAATAAAATAACTGAGCTTCTGTTGAGTGAAGCGCCTTTTGCGGAATATAGCAATCATTATTCAGATGAATTGGCAGAAGCAGAAGGATGAAGTTGATGTGCTATGGAAATGTAGGATTGTTCGTGTCTGCGTAAAAATTGCTTTTATTGCTTCATTTAAACTTCGTAGAACTTTAGAAAACTGAAAGGCAAATTGATGGTTTAGCGAATTACCACTATTGCTTGCTCATGTTATATCAGTGGTAGTTATGATTAGCGAAGTGTATATTAGCTTTGAGCACTTTTTTAATACATGCCAGTCGACACTAGCGAATTAATTCGCTAGCTCTTTTGTCGGAATTAGATTAATCATTTTCTGAGTGTTTATACTCTTTTTCTTGATGAGATCTTTTTCTGTGGTGGTGATCATGCATCTCTTCCTCTTCATCTTCTTCATCCATAATTTTGGAAAATTTTAGGAGTTGGGATTCTACTTTTTCATTGAAAGATCCTTGCTCATAATTTCCTTTCTCATCTCGTTTCCCAGCTTTGGTGTCTGTGATAATTTCAAGTACATCATCAATATCGTCGACGGAATAAACACTAAATTTTCCTGCCTTGCTAGCGTCAACCACATCTTGTCGAAGCATTAAGTGATGAATATTGGCTGAAGGAATAATGACCCCTTGTTCACCATTAAGGCCGCGTTGAACACAAATATCAAAAAAGCCTTCTATTTTTTCATTAATACCGCCTATGGCTTGTATCGTACCGAACTGATTTATTGCTCCGGTGATTGCGATGGACTGTTTTATGGGGACTTCTGCAATTGCTGACATAATGGCAACAAGTTCTGCAGTAGATGCACTATCACCATCAATCTCTCCATAGGATTGCTCAAAAGTAAGGCTGGCTGTAAATGAAAGCGATTTCATTTTTCCGTAACGATTTTTAAAAAAATTCGTTATAATTAAAACACCCTTAGTATGAAGGTCTCCACTCAGGTTTGCTTCACTTTCAATGTCGATAACTTTGCCGTCTCCGAGTCGTGCAAGAGCAGTGATGCGAGAAGGTTGACCAAAACTAAAAAAACCAAGATGAGCAACAGTAAGTCCATTAATTTGGCCAATGACTTCACCATCAGTCGCAATTAATGTGGTGCCTCGAATAATAGATTCCTGTACCTCATGTTCAATACGTGAGAATCGATAATGTTGTTGGGATATGGCCGTTTGCACGTCTTCTTTTGTTGCAATTTTACGATTATTTTGCTCTGCCCAGTAGTCAGCTTCGGTTAACAGATCACGTAGTTCACCGTTATGAGTGGCCAGTTTTTCAGAATTATCACAAAGTCTTGAGCTATGTTCTATTGCTCGCGCAACAGCGAATTTATCAAACGGTCGCAATTCTTGCTTGGCTACAATTGATGCAATTAAATGGACATATTGGGTGATTGATTGCGGTGTTTTTTTAATCGAATCTTCAAGGTCTGCCACCACTTTAAACAAATTATCAAACTCTAGGTCGTGATCATAAAGAGATAGGTAGAGTTGATAATCACCCAATAAAATAATTTTAACATCTAATGGAATTGGAGCGGGTTTTAAGGTTATTGTACTTTGCAATAATGCTTGGGCTGAAGGTTCAATAACAACTTCCTTGGACGATATCGATCTTTTAAGTGCGTCCCATGCATTGTGTTGATCAAGTACTTTGTAAGCATCTAGTACCAGATAGCCACCGTTAGCTTTATGTAAGGCTCCTGCTTTGATTAGTGAAAAATCAGAGCTAAGCGTTCCGTATTGACTGATGCTATCGATTTTCCCAATGAGATTTTCTTGTGTTGGATTAGATTCATATATTATAGGCGCAGGATCATTTTCTTTGTGATCGACGATTAGGTTGAGATGATAGCGGGTGAGAAAAATCTTTAGGTCAACAGGGTTTGGTTCATCATTATTATCTTGGTTGTGCTGGGGAAGAAAGATTTCTACATTATCAATAACATCTTCTTGAATCGCTTGAAGATGTTTAATCACTTTTTTATGTGATTTGTATTTGTGTTTTAACTCATGAATCCAATAATTAATGGCTTTATTAGCAATTTTTTCATTCAGTTCAGTCACTTTATCGCGGCTTTCTTGTTGCCACTTTGGTAGATGTTGTAGAATGCCTTGCAATTGATGTTGTAATGATGAAATATTTTGCTGGATGCTATCTTTTTCTTTTTCAGAAAGCTTGTCGTAGTCTGCAGGTTTGATGGGTTCATCATTTTGAAGTGGTGCGAAGCTGAATTCTGATTCACTTTGAATAAATGCAATATCAATTTTTTTTGCAGTTTGTTCTAGTTCATTAAACTCCGCTTCTTCCCGAATTTGATAGTCGTGATTTATTGCGAGAAGTTGCTTGTTATAACTTTCAGCATCGAATGCGGTAGGGATAGTCTGAGAAAATCTTGTGGTGAGTTCTTGTAAATCTCTTTTGAGTTGTTTCCCTGTGCCTGCTGGCAAGCAGATCGCAATGGGCTCGTGGTTTTGTTGAAAATTATTTAGGTAACACCAATCACTACTTGTTTTTTTCTGCGGGGCTGACTGATGTAAGACTTCGTGTACGAGTGTGTGCTTTCCTGCACCTGTTGGTCCCATGACATAGAGGTTATAGCCCTGCTTATCGATATTCACCCCAAATTTTATGGCATCTAATGCGCGATCTTGACCAATGCTTGCTTGATCGATTGGTAGAGTTTCCGTAGTTTCAAATGAGAACTGAGATACATCGCATTTATAGTACAATTTATCGGCAGGTAATGCTTTTATTCGCTGAGTCATGAGGTGGGATTCTGCCTTTATACATCTAAAAAGAGTGGGAGTGTATAAACGAATGGCTGATGCTGTCAATTTTTATGCGGTGTTGATTAACCGCTTGGGATAAAAATCGAATTAATGACCGTTAGTCTTTTGCGAGGCATACTCTATTTTTGCCAGAATTTTTTGCTTGATACAGAGCCTTATCAGCTCGACTAAAAAATGTGGCATTCATCTCATTAGATCGAAGCTCAGCAACACCCAGACTTGCGCTTATATTTATCGTGTTATCGTCAAGTTCAATATTTGTACTGGAGATGTTTTGTCTGATTCTATTGGCAAGTAAGTTTGCGCCTACGAGGTCGGTGTTACTGAGCAAAATAACAAACTCTTCTCCACCGTATCTGAACAACATATCGGTAGCGCGTACACAGGCCTGAGTAAGATCCGCGGTTGCTTTTATTACTTTGTCACCAGCAGGGTGACCATAGTTATCATTTATGCGTTTAAAATTATCGATATCCAGGATTATAAGCGAAAATTTTCGATCGTAGCGTTGAGCGAGTTTAACTTCACGGTCTAAGTTTTCTTCAAGCGTCGCTCGGTTGTTTACGCTGGTGAGTGGGTCTTTATGTGCTGCGTTTAGCGCCTGCCGGTAGAGAATTGCATTACGTAATGGATAGACTACACCACACAATGTATATTCAAATATCTTTTTATCTTTATTCGAAAACTCCCATGAGCGATGTAAATTTATTTCCCCTAAGGGTTCATGGTTGACAAGTAGTCGGTATTGGCAAAGGTGTTTAGACTTTTCTCCCTGTTCAATACTGACACCTAGTGGGTCGTTGTGGTAGGTAAATCCGTCATGAGGAAGTGCGGGTTTTATTTGTCTTGAGAACAGGGTTAATACAGTTTCGATATCCAGTGTGGTTTGTAAGGCGCTGGATACCTTAGATGCCATATTTTCACCGCTTATTTCGACATCTTCCATAATCGAAGCTTGATCGTCGTTCTCTAGCTTGTCTACTTTGATTAAAGGTTTGGCTTTATCGTCACTGACTATATTAAGCTGTGTAACCATAGTTTTTCCTTTTTTCCAGGTTAATAGTGCAACGTAAGACCATTAAGCAAGCAAAATGCCACTCTAAATATTAGCCGAGGAAGTGGATGAAAAGTTGAAAACTATTAATGTCTTATATGGTTTGCATTAAAAAATATTTGGCATTGAATATATAGAAAGAAAATAGTATCTGCTCAACTTATTTCACGATAAAAACGTTGAATTGAGCATTTGGCGCTATTTAGTTAGTAGAAACCTTTGGTACCGCATAGGTACCGCATGGATGCGGATATAGAGCGCACATGGATGGATTTAAGGTGTGTTTCGGGTACCTGTATAGCACCAAATGCGATTTGCTCAAAATACAGTGAGCAGTTACAGGAAATTATTTATTGAATAGGTTTGCAAGGGTAAGCAACTTTAAAATATCAGCTTATAACGCTAACTAACTGATTTACGTTAATAATAATTATTACAAGTGTCATTTTATCGAGAAATATAATAAATGTTAGATATATGCATTTATCAACTATAATCGGTGGTGTAATAAACAAACAAAATAAAGAGAAAATTTGAGATATAGCAATTATTTTAGTTAAATCGTTTTTTATTTAAATTTGCAGCTACGGCGATTTATTAGTTAATTTGCATAAGCAGAATAAAAGGCGTTTTATCACACTTATGTTTGTAAAAGTGTATTTGTTTTGGCGATAGCTCAAAAGTTGACATAAATGGACAAAACTTTGACATTTAGTATTCTCCTAGGAAAAGCAGTTGGACGTGGAAATAGAACGTAGAATATTGTTTTTCATATAGCTAGGCGAAACAAGAAGCTGCATAATATTTCATCGATCTACTGCTTTTTTTTAGGATTATTGTTTATGAAAGAGGATCTTGGCTAATTGCGCACTCAAGAGAAGTGTAACAGGAAGGTGATTCCAGCGAATATGCTGTTAGCTTACCTCCCCATAAACAACCCGTGTCTAGTGTTACCAACTGAGGGTCATTTACATTGCCTAATGTTGACCAGTGGCCCATTAAAATTTGATATTGACGAAGTTTGTCATTTCGCAATAGGTACCACGGTATTAATTCATTAGGTTGAGAGCCTGGCGGGCACTTGTATTTCATGTCAAGTTGTAGATCTTTAGTGCAAAACCTCATGCGAGTGAAACTGTTTGTTATGAATCTCAGTCTATCCCATCCTGCAAGTGATGGCGACCAACGCTCTGGTTTACTACCATACATGTTTTTTAAGAAGTCTATGCATTTATTACTTTGCAATACACTTTCCACCTCATTGGCATATACTTGCGCTTCTTCGACGCTCCACGCAGGGTATATTCCCGCGTGGACCAATATGTGTTTACTCTTTTTGTTTATATGCATCAATGGCAGGGAGCAGATCCACTCAATGAGAGTGTCACGATCTTTTGCTAAAATAATTTCGTTGAAAGTATCTTTTTTTCTGGGTTTTTCGATGCTCTGCAGCACACCCAGCATATGTAAATCATGATTGCCAAGTACTGAAATAGCGTTTTCACCAAGGTCTTTGATAAAGCGCAAAACTGATAGTGAGTCTGGTCCTCTATTGACTAAATCTCCAACGAACCAGAGCTGATCTTTATCGCTGGAGAAATTAATTAGTTTTAGAAGCTGCCTAAGCTCTTTGTAGCAACCTTGTATGTCTCCAATGGCATAAGTGGTCATGAGAGAGGCTAACAGTCCAAAAGATCGATGAGTTGATTTTTTACTTTTCCTTGTGTCTCTTCATCAATACAGCTTTGTGAGCTATTATCTCTGATGAAAAAGACATCATCAACTTGTGCACCTAAAGTGGCAATTTTTGCATTGCTGACATCCACATTATTTTGCATGAGTACATGAGCAGCTTTCGCTAATAGTCCAGGTCGGTCTGTGGCAGTAATTTCCATAATAGTGCGATGATTATTTATATCATCGACAAAAGAAATATCTGATGCTTGAGCAAAACATTCTATTTTTCGATTCGCTTTTGCATCATTATGTTGATTCGTGAGTGTCGTGCGTTCGAAGCAATCATAGAGACGACTTTTAATCTCTTTTAAACGTTGTTTATCTGAAATAGTGCTACCACCAAGCTCCAATACGGTAAATGTATTGATGGCCAGTTTATTTTTACTGGTGAAAATTTTAGCTTCCAGCGTTGTTAAGCAGAGTTGATCCAAAGTGCGAGTAATCGCAGCGAACAATTGGTTTTTGGAAGGTGTTTTAAAGAATATCTCTGACGCTCCACTCTGACCTTTTTCTGTGATGTGAATAATGGATTCTTTGTTTTCGTATTTGAGGAGTGTGTTCGTTTGATGGGCTATATCTTTTGCTTCATACCGTAAAAAATACTTTTCGCCTAGCGTATCCCATAAGTTATCGATTTTTTCTGTCGGCCATTTGCTATCTTTCAACAATTCTTTAGCTGAGTTAATGGTAAGTTTTATTTTTTCATCTTTGCGAAGCGGGTTTTCCAAGCCGCGCTTGAAAGCTTGTTTGGTCTGTTGGCGAAGCGTTTTTAGTAACGAATCTTTCCAGCTATTCCATACCTTGTCATTTGTTGCGCGCATATCTGCAACAGTTAATAAATATAAGTAATCAAGTTTTATATTGTTTTCAACATTGATTGCAAATTCCCAGATATCCTCTGGATCTGATAGATCTTTATGCTGTGCGGTAGAGGACATGAGCAGATGGTTTCGTACTA
This sequence comes from uncultured Ectothiorhodospiraceae bacterium, assembly GCA_945787715.1. Taxonomy (GTDB): domain Bacteria; phylum Pseudomonadota; class Gammaproteobacteria; order S012-40; family S012-40; genus CALZJE01. Next base: position 12,147 of record CALZJE010000002.1, read on the forward strand.
ACCAAGCTACCAATTCTGTATCATAGGAGCTTAGTTTATGGTGCAGGCAAAACTCTCTTGCATCCACTTCGCCTAGTTCTGAGTGATCACCGCCACGGCCTTTTGCAATATCGTGAAATAGCCCGGCTATATAGAGCAATTCAGGTTTTGGAAGGATACGGATAATTTCACTACATAGCGGAAATTCACTGCGAAAGTTTTCAACAAAAAAACGTCGCATGTTTCGAATAACGAAAAGAGTGTGTTGGTCAACGGTATAACAATGAAATAGATCGAACTGCATCTGACCTGTAATTTTTCCATACGCAGGAATATAGGCGCCAAGTATGCCGTAGCTATTCATACGCCGCAGTGCGTGAGTCAATCCTTGCGGTTGTTTAAATATCTCAATGAATAAACTAATGCAGCGAATGTCGTTACGAAATTCATCATCGATAAGATAACTGTGTTCTCTAATCAAACGGATGGTAGCTGCACGAATTCCTTTTAATTGGGGATACTGTTGCATGATTAAAAAGACTTCGAGCAACGCAAATGGATGATGTTTGAACACGTTGTCGTGAGTGACTTCAAGAAATTGTCTATTAGCTTGAAAGCGATTATTAATTGCAACAGGTTCGTCTGATTCATCGCTATGCAAAATTGTTTCTTGATAGTGCTGCAAAAGCATTTCATTCAAACGGTTTAATTCCATGACCGTGCGGTAATAATCCTTCATGAAGACTTCGACACCAAGCTGAGGTTTGTCTGGATCTGCTTCAGAGTCTTTACTTTTATTTGTGTAGCCGAGCATGTTAGCGAGTGTACGTTGGTGCTCGAATAAAAGACGATCTTCCCGGCGGCCTGTAATTATGTGTAAGGCAAATCGAACCTTCCAAATAAAGGCTTGACCAGCTAAAAGATCGAGTAATTCATTTTCGGTGAGAAAATCCCTTTTAACTAGGTCGCGCAGAGTTTTATCGCCAAAATGCCGTTTTGCAACCCAGCCAATCATTTGAATATCACGTAAACCACCAGGGCTCTCTTTAACGTTAGGTTCCAAGTTGTAGGCGGTATCATGAAATCTTAAATGGCGTTTTATCTGCTCATTCCATTTTTGCTCGAAAAACAACCGACTTGGCCAGATTTGATCGGGACCAGTGAGTTCGCAGAGTTTTTCATAAAGTGATTCGGGGCCGTAGATTCGTCGAGACTCAACAATATTGGTTGCGATAGTAATATCGTTTTTTGCTTCTTCCACACACTCTTTTAGGGTGCGTACACTGCTGCCAATCTCTAGCCCTATGTCCCACAGGAATGTTATATATTGTTCGATCTGTTGCTGGTAGGTGGCAATATTATCTTCCGCCAGCAATATGAGGATATCGACATCGGAATGTGGATGCAGCTCGCAGCGCCCGTAGCCGCCAACTGCAAGTAGGGCGATATCATTGTTTTGTTCGTTTGAAAATGTTTGCTTCCAGGCATAAATAAGTATTTTGTCGATGAAGATAGCTCGCTCTCGAATGAGATCTTCAATTGGCGTATCTAACTCAAATAGTGTGGCTAGCGCATCATGGCTAATCCTAAGAGCAGCCTTGAATATCGGTATTTTATTTTTATTTACTTGAAGGTTGTCTAAAAATTCGGCTTCATTAAATAAAGTGAGTGCTGTCGATTTCATCGGTTAAATTCAAGACTGTGCAATTTGTGATTTTTCTTCTTCTCGTAACGTCAAGACTTCAAAACCGTCTTCAGTTACCAATATAGTATGCTCCCATTGGGCGGATAAAGAGTGATCTTTAGTAACAACAGTCCAGTTATCTTTCAATAACTTAACGTGACGTTTTCCAATATTTACCATGGGTTCAATAGTGAAAGTCATGCCTGCTTCCAATTCCATGCCTGTGTCTGGTTTACCGTAGTGTAGAACTTGAGGATCTTCGTGGAAAGATTTGCCGATTCCATGCCCGCAGTATTCCCGCACAACTGAGCAATTTTTGCTTTCTACGTATTTCTGGATCGTATGGCCAATATCGCCAAGTCGAATTCCAGGTTTTACCAGGTGGATACCTTTCCAGAGAGCGATGTGACTCGCATCAATCACGCGATCCCCTTGAATAGTCGATTTACCGATAGTGAACATTTTGCTTGTGTCGCCATGATAATCATCTTTGATGACAGTAATATCAACATTTATGATATCGCCAGACTTGAGCTTTTTATCACTAGGTATGCCGTGACACACTTGATGGTTAACTGAGGTGCAAATCGACTTGGGAAATCCTCGATAATTGAGAGGTGCTGGAATAGCTTGTTGCTCGTTGATTATGTAATCGTGGCAAATTTGATCAAGTTCACCCGTCGTTATACCTGCTTTTACATGAGGCTCTATCATGGTTAAAACTTCGCCAGCCAGCCGGCCAGCAACGCGCATTTTTTCGATTTCTTCAACTGTTTTAATAGATACGCTCATTAGAGGAAAAGAACTCCATTGTTTTTTAAGTCAGTTAGTTGTGTCTTTTATTCAATACCATTATAACAAAATGATTATGAAGATTTGGCGGGCAATATTGGCATTATCAAGCAATAAGCTCAAGTATTTAAAGATCACCGGATATCAATTGTCGTTTGAAACAATTTGTGATATAAATCAGCCCGATTTTTACGAGGAATCAGAATTTAGTTTAGGTAAGCTCGTTTTGTTTCTGAATGGTGGTTAAATCATCGTTTAGATCAGAAATTGAGTATTTATTGCGCAAGTTAGCTGATTCTATTTTTAAACCACACGTATTTCGTCACATATACCAGGGTGCCTTTTGTGAGGTCGGTTATATGGGAGGTACGGAGGCAAAACCCTATTTAAGGAGCTTATTATGTCTAGCGTTTCTATGCGTCAAATGCTTGAGGCCGGTGTTCATTTTGGTCATCAAACACGTTACTGGAATCCACAAATGTCACCTTTTATCTTTGGTGACAGAAACAAAATCCATATCATCAATTTAGAAAAAACATTGCCATTGTTTAATGATGCAATGAACTTTGTCGGTTCAATTGCTGCCAAACGAGGGAATATCCTTTTTGTGGGCACAAAACGCGCTGCTGGACAACTTCTTAAGGAAGAAGCTCAACGTTGCGGTATGCCTTATGTTAACCACCGCTGGTTAGGCGGTATGTTAACTAACTTTAAAACGGTAAAACAGTCAATCAAACGCTTAAAAGAGTTGGAAGCTATGTCTAAAGACGGGCACTTTGAGCGTTTAAACAAAAAAGAAGTTTTAATGCATACTCGTGAGCTTGAAAAGCTGGAGAAAAGCTTGGGTGGTATTAAGGACATGCGTGGTATGCCTGATGCCGTATTTGTTATCGATGTAGGCAATGAAAATATCGCGGTTAAAGAAGCGAAAAAATTAGGTATTCCTGTCATCGGAGTTGTTGATACAAATAACAGCCCTAAAGATATTGATTACATAATTCCTGGAAACGATGACGCGATGCGTTCAATCAAGCTTTATCTACAAGCTGTTGCTGATGCTATTTTAGAAGGTAAATCTTCGAATGTAGTTGCATCAGGCGATGATGAATTTATCGCACTTGATGAAGCAGATGAAAAGCCAGTAAGAAAGAAAAAAGCGGCTAAAAAATCTGATAGCGGTGATGCTGCTTAATGTTGTTGTGCTGAAAGAAATCTACAGCCATCGCTAGAATAGTTAAAAAGGGGGCGTTGCCCCCTTTTTAAGAGCATTAGAAAATTACTCATTCATTTTTAAAGTACAGAGGTATAACCATGGCAATTACAGCTAGCCTAGTTAAAGAATTAAGAACACGTACCGGTGCCGGCATGATGGAATGCAAAAAAGCATTGGTTGAAACTGATGGTGACATCGAAGCTGCGATTGAGCACATGCGTAAATCAGGCATGGCTAAAGCGGATAAGAAAGCCGATCGTGTTGCAGCTGAGGGTGGAATTATCATCCAGACAGATGTTGATCGTAAGAGCGCAGCAATTGTAGAAATCAATAGTGAAACTGACTTTGTTTCTGGTGGTGATGATTTCAAAGAGTTCGCAAATGCAATTTGTGCGAAAATTTTATCTGAAAAACCCGCAGATTTAGAAGCACTTTCTGCAATCACATTAGATAATGGCGCGACAATTGATGAAACACGCCGAACACTTATCGCCAAAATTGGTGAAAAAATCTCTATCCGTCGATTTTCATTGATCAATACAACAAGCACTTTAGGTGTTTATTCTCACGGAAGTAGAATTGGTGTTGTTGTTGACATGGAAGGTGGTAATGAAGATCTTGCAAAAGATGTTGCGATGCATGTTGCCGCGGTGAATCCAATTTGTGTATCTGCTGAACAGGTTCCTGCTGAAACACTTGAGAAAGAAAAAGAAATTTTTATTGCTCAAGCCAAAGAGAGTGGCAAACCTGATAATATCATTGAAAAAATGATTGACGGTCGCATTAAGAAATATCTCGCTGAAGTAACTTTAGTTGGCCAGGCATTTGTTAAAGATCCAGATACAACGATTGAAAAATTGCTGAAATCAAATAATGCAAATGTTGTTTCTTTTACTCGTTTTGAAGTAGGCGAGGGTATAGAGAAGAAAGAAGAAAATTTTGCGGACGAAGTAATGGCGCAAGTTCGCGGAAATTAAGCATAAGGAAGCCGCTGTGACCAGTCCAAAATATAAACGCATACTCTTAAAGCTCAGCGGAGAAGCGCTGCTGGGTGATGGTGATTATGGTATTGATCCTAAAATTGCCAGTAGAATTGCTGATGAAATACTCGAGCTAATTCAAGCTGGCGTGGAAGTTGGAATGGTTATCGGCGGTGGAAATATATTCCGTGGGGCCGGTCTTGCCGAGGCCGGTATGGATCGGGTAGCAGGTGACCATATGGGAATGCTTGCTACCGTGATCAATGCACTGGCCTTGCAGGATGCGATTGAAAAACGTGGTGTTGATGTTCGCGTCATGTCTGCATTGAAAATTAATCAAATATGTGAAGATTATATTCGTCGCAAAGCGGTTCGTCATTTGGAAAAGGGGCGGGTGGTCATCTTTGCTGCAGGAACGGGCAATCCATTTTTTACAACGGACTCTGCGGCGAGTTTACGTGGTATAGAAATTGGTTCGGATATTGTCATGAAGGCAACGAAAGTCGATGGTGTTTATTCCGACGATCCTATGAAAAATCCAGACGCCAAGTTTTATAATTATTTAAACTATGATCAAGTCATTGAGCAGAAACTCAATGTGATGGACACTGCAGCTATCGTGCTGTGTAGAGATCAAAACATGCCAATTCGTGTGTTTAATATGAATAAGTCTGGCAGTATGATGCGAGTCGTTATGGGTGAAAACGAAGGCACATTAGTGCAGGTGGAGGCTTAAATGATTGAAGATATAAAAAAGGATGCTGAAATCCGTATGGGGAAAAGCATCCAGTCATTAAAAACAGATTTAGCAAAAATACGCACGGGCCGTGCCCATACTTCATTGCTTGATACGATAATGGTTCCTTACTACGGCACGGATACGGCCTTATCTCAGGTTGCAAATGTAAGTGTTGCCGATGCACGCACCTTAGCTGTTTCTCCCTGGGAGAAAGATATGGTAGCTCCTATTGAAAAAGCCATAATGGCTTCTGACTTGGGCTTGAATCCCTCATCCCAAGGCACATTGATCAGAATTCCATTGCCCCCATTAACTGAAGAGCGTCGTAAAGACCTTATTAAGGTTGTTCGCTCTGAAGGTGAAGGTGGTAAAGTCGCCATTCGTAATATTCGACGCGATGCTCTAGGCGATATTAAAACACTACTCAAAGATAAAGAGATTAGTGAAGATGACGAACGTAAAGCGCAAGATCAAATTCAAAAAATTACCGATAAATTTATTGCCGATGTAGATGCGGTATTAAAAGAGAAAGAAAAAGAGTTAATGGAAATATAATTATTGGAGTTGTTGGACTTAGGTGATCGTAACGAGGGAAAGACATTTTGAAGCAGAAATATTGATCGTTTGAGGCTAATAGCCGTAGCTATTCGTCGAGAAGGGTCAGGAAATCTGATCAAAATAATTTTTTCACAGTAGATTCCATCTAAGTCCGACAGGCTCTTAGCATGTTTTATTGTAGGAAATTTGGCTGATATTCGTTGAAATTAAATATACACGATAAAGTACTTAGCGCATTGCTTAATAAAAAGGATGACGCGCGTTTCATGACTGAGAAGCCCACTGAAATAAATAATATTCCACAGCACGTTGCTATTATTATGGATGGTAATGGTCGTTGGGCAAAAAAAAGAAAAATGCCTCGGGTTGCTGGGCATCGAGCAGGGGTTGAGTCAGTTCGTAGAATTGTCAAAGCTTGTGGAGAGTCTGGAGTAAAAGTACTTACACTTTTTGCGTTTAGCAGTGAAAACTGGAAGAGACCTGAGCAGGAGGTGGGTTTGCTCATGGATCTTTTTATGACAGTTTTAAATCGAGAGGCCAAAAAACTCAATAAAAATAATGTTCAATTGCGAGTTGTTGGTGATATTTCTGCATTTTCTGCCAAACTCCAGGGTCGTATTGCTGACGCAGTAGCGCTAACAAAAAATAATGATGGTGTCATACTTAATATCGCTGCGAACTATGGCGGTCATTGGGATATTATGAATGCGACGAAAAAAATCGCGGAAAAAGTTCATGCTGGTGAACTTGCAATAGACGATATTACCGAAACAGTGATGGATCAGTACATGTCATTCCCAGATTTACCGGAGCTCGATCTTTTTATCCGTACGGGTGGCGAAGTACGTGTCAGCAATTTTCTGTTATGGCAACTTGCTTACACAGAGCTCTATTTTTCTGATGCACTGTGGCCAGATTTTGATGAAGAAGAATTTAACAAAGCTTTGTTGTCTTTTTCACAGCGGCAAAGGCGCTTTGGCAAAACTGGCGAGCAAATAGAGGAGAAGGCAGGTGCTTAAGCACCGAATTATAACCGCACTGATTCTTATCCCAATTGTAATCTGGGGTATATTTCAATTACCGACAATTCCGGGTTTTGCATCAGTTCTCGGTCTTTTTGTTGCCTTGGGTGTCATGGAATGGACTCGCTTAATTCATTTAAATGATACTAATCACCGTTATAGTTACTTGGTTATCATTGTCGCGCTAATGTTATGCACATTGGTATTGATGGATAATTCGTTCTTTTTCGCTGTTTTCCTGTTAGTTGCCGTCATTTGGTGGACGGTTCAGCTGTTGCTGCTATCCTCATTTGATGGAACGCAAAAAATAAATCCAGAAAATCGACTTACGGATTTATGGAGTGGCGCTGTGCTACTTGTACCAACCTGGGCCTCTCTGGTTTTTCTCCATCAAAACGAAGTACACGGTTCAGGTCTCGTACTGTTTCTAATGGTGCTTATTTGGACAGCAGATAGTGGTGCATATTTTGTCGGAAGAAAATTCGGAAGAGTAAAACTTGCTCCTCTCATCAGTCCTGGGAAATCCAGAGAAGGCGCATATGGTGCCCTTGCTGCTTCAACAGTTGTTGCACTTATAGGCGGTTTTTGGTTGGAACTCGGATTTATTCAATTCGTCTTATTTATTCTGTTAAGTCTCGTTGTTGTTGTATTTTCTATTGGCGGAGATTTGATGGAAAGTGTCTTTAAACGTCGCGCAGGTGTAAAAGATAGCGGAACGCTTTTACCAGGGCACGGTGGTGTGTTAGACCGCATTGATAGTTTAATGTCTGCATCACCAATTTTTACATTAGGTGTTTGGGCTTTAGGGATTATTTAGTGAAAGGAATTACTGTTCTCGGCTCAACAGGGTCAATTGGTGTAAGTACATTAGATGTAGTCGCAAGACATCCAGAAAAATATCGGATCATTGCAATAACCGCTAATTTACAGGTTGATAAAATTGTCGCTCAAGCAAAACAGTTTAATCCAGAATATATTGTTATGGCCAATGAGGACGCTGCACACCAAGCGGAAGGTATTCTCAAACAAGAAGGCGTGTGCCATATAGAAGTGTTAGCGGGTACTGAGGGTTTAGAAAAAGTTTCCAGCTTGCCACAGGTCGATTATGTGATGGCTGCTATTGTTGGAGCAGCAGGGTTACTGCCAAGTTTAGCTGCAGCGAAAGCAGGTAAGCGAGTTTTATTGGCTAATAAAGAAGCACTAGTTATGTCTGGCCAGATCTTTATCGACGAAATCAAAAAGAATGGTGCAGAGTTGTTGCCAATTGATAGCGAGCATAACGCTATTTTTCAGTGCATGCCTGAAAAAATATCTTACTCCTTGAGTGATATGAGTGTGAGTAGAATTCTTTTGACCGCTTCTGGTGGGCCATTTCGAGATCGCACACTGGATGAGCTAGAAAACGTCACTCCTGATCAAGCTTGTGCTCACCCGAATTGGAGCATGGGACGTAAAATTTCTGTTGACTCTGCTACCATGATGAACAAAGGACTTGAAGTTATTGAAGCACGCTGGCTATTCAATGCGAGTGCTGATGACATCCAGGTGGTTGTTCACCCTCAAAGCGTAATACATTCTATGGTTCAATATATAGACGGCTCGGTACTTGCTCAACTAGGAAATCCAGATATGAGGACACCTATTGCACATGCAATGGCTTGGCCTGAGCGAATTGAGTCTGGTGTCGAAAACCTTAATATATTTGACGTAGCACATCTCGATTTTGTGGCTCCTGATTTTGATCGCTTTCCTTGTTTACGCTTAGCCTATGAGTCATTACACAAAGGTGGAACAAGTACCGCTGTGCTAAATGCAGCAAATGAGATCGCTGTTGATGCGTTCTTAAACGAAACGATTTCATTTCTACATATTCCAAAGGTCATTGAAAGCGTTCTTAACGAAGTGGCAGTGGTTGAAGCGAATCATTTGGATATTATATTACAAGCTGATTCTGAGGCACGGGCTATTGCAAAAGAGACGATTTCTCGGCTTAACAGGTAATTACTATGGATAGTGTTCTAATTTCAGTGCTTTCATTTATTGTCGCACTAGGTGTGTTGATTGCGATACACGAGTTTGGCCACTTCTGGATTGCCAGAAAAGTGGGTGTCAAAGTTTTACGTTTTTCAATCGGGTTTGGTAAACCCATTTGGCAAAGAAATTTTGGTGAAGACAAAACTGAGTTTGTGCTTGCAGCCATTCCTCTAGGGGGCTATGTCAAAATGCTTGATGAACGGGTAGAACCTGTTGACGCACACGAATTGGACCGCGCTTTTAACCGAAAGACGCTTGGTCAAAGGATGGCCGTGGTTGTTGCAGGGCCTTTGGCTAATTTTTTATTTGCCATTTTCGCTTACTGGTTGTTATTTGTTATTGGGATCCAGGGTATTAAGCCGATTGTTGACGATGTTCAGCAAGGTTCTCCATTTGCTATAGCAGGATTAATGAGCGGTGATGAGATTCTCTCTGTTGCTGGCGAAGAGACACCGACACTTGAATCTGTAAGAATGCAGATGATTGATGAAATTCTTAACCAATCGCTCGTTGATATAAAAGTACAAAGTAGTGGTGGTGGTACGCGAATAATTCAATTAGATCTTACCGAAACTCCGGTTGATTCAATTTCTGGCAATCTTCTGCAATATCTTGGTATCACGCCATTCCGTCCTAAATTAGCTCCAATTGTTGGTACGGTATCACCAGGTGGTGCAGCGGAAGCAGCAGGGATATTGAGTGGTGATGAAGTTATTGAAGTGGATGGCCAAGCAATGGATGATTGGGTGGCTTGGGCTAACTATGTTCGAGAGCGTCCGGAAAAAGTGATCAATATTACGTTAATTCGAGATGGTTTAACGATGAATCTTGATGTCGTACCTGCCAAGATAGAAATGCAGAACGGTGTTATTGGTCGAGTCGGTCTGTCACCTTTTGTCCCTGAAGATTTTTATCAAGATATGTTAGCTGTTCAACATTATGGTGTTATTGAAAGCATCGGTGCTTCAATTAAGAAGACATATGATATGTCTATTCTCACCTTGAAAATGTTTGGCAAAATGATTGCGGGTCAGGCGTCGCTAGAAAATATTAGTGGTCCTATTAGTATTGCACAATATGCGGGGCAATCGGCACAAATTGGAATTTTGTCTTTTATTTCCTTCATGGCAATTATCAGTGTCAGCCTTGGTGTACTTAATCTTCTTCCTGTTCCGCTTTTAGATGGTGGACATCTCATGTACTATATCGTTGAATTTTTTAAAGGTTCACCTTTATCAGACGAAGTGCAAATGTTTGGTCAAAAAATAGGTATCGTACTTCTTGGGGGCTTAATGTTTCTTGCAATTTTTAACGACATTAGCCGCGTCTTTAGTTAAGCAGGATGTTTCACGTAGTTATGCATCATCTCGTTTGTTCTTTGACTCCACAGGTAATCTTCGTTAAGACACTCGTTATTAATAATACGGGATTTCTTCGAAAATTGCCTTTTGGCTCCAATGTTCATTACGATGTTCGAGTTAATTCGTGAAACTTATGGCAATTTTAAAAAAATACGAATTTATCGGATGAAGCAAGTAGTTAAATTTATCTTGGCGATGTCTATTCTCTGTTCGTCAAGTAGTTGGGCTTTATCGTCTTTCAAAATCGAAAGTATTAAATTAGTAGGTTTGCAGGGTATTGCTGCATCGACTGTTTTTAACTATTTACCCATGAAAGAAGGTGACCTATTAACCGATCAAAATGCCTCTGAAGCAATCAGAGCACTTTTCAAAACCGGCTTTTTCAATGATGTAAATTTGGAACAAGAGGGTAATGTTCTAATTATTAAATTACTGGAACGGCCTGCCATCGCAAAAATAAAGATCACTGGTAATGATGAAATTAGTGAGGAAGATTTAACCTCCGCGCTAAAGCGTATTGGTTTGTCGGAAGGACGAATATTTAATCGCTCACTGCTTGAGAAAGTTGAGCAAGAGCTACAACGTCAGTACTTTTCACTTGGAAAATATGGCGTAAAAATCAGTTCCAAGGTTCTTCCTCAAGAAAGAAACCGCATTGCATTGGATATTGAAATTGATGAAGGGCAGGTAACAAGAATTCGTCAAATCAATATTATTGGAAATACCGCGTTTCCAGAAGAAGAGTTGCTGGGTATATTTCAGTCAGGTGCGCATTCAAACTGGTCTGTCTTTACTGAAGATAGTCAGTACTCCAAACAAAAATTATTTGCAGATATTGAATTACTACGTTCTTATTATATGGATCGTGGTTATATTAATTTTAATGTTGAAAGCACTCAAGTCTCTATTACGCCAGATAAAGATGATGTTTTTATCACCCTTAATATTAATGAAGGTGGAAAATATAGTGTAGAAAAAATTGGTTTGTCAGGCGAATTTGTAGTTCCTGAAGAGGAATTGCTCAAGCTGATTAACATTGAAGAAAAAGAAGTATTTTCACGTCGTAAAGTATCAGAAACAAGCAGCAGCATTACTGCTCGCCTAGGAGTGGATGGCTATGCGTTCGCCAATGTGAATACTCATCCTGAAGTTAATGATGAGAATAATACGGTCGCGCTAACATTTTTCATAGATCCAGGGAAAAGAGTTTATGTTCGACGAGTTACTTTTGGCGGAAATATTAAAACGCATGATGAAGTATTGCGTCGTGAGATGCGTCAGCTGGAGGGTGGATGGTATTCGACAGCAAAATTAGAGCGTTCAAAAACGCGTCTTATACGTACCGGTTTTTTTGAAGATGTCAATGTTGAGACGCCACTGGTTCCAGGTCGTACCGATATCGTGGACGTGGTCATTAACGTGACAGAAAGACCATCGGGTAGTATTCAGGCTTCAGTGGGTTATGGGCAGGGATCTGGTGTTATTCTTTCTGGTAGTATCAATCAGAATAATTTCTTGGGAACCGGTAATCAAGTTGGTGCAGAAATAAGCAATAACAGAGTTAATACGGTATACAGTTTTTCTTTGACTGATCCTTATTATACTATTGATGGAATAAGCCGAAGTTTTCGTCTTTATTTACGCGAAACCGATGCCGATGCTGCAACAAGTATCGCAGGATATAACTCCAATGTTTATGGTGGTAGTGTTAGCTTTGGTTTCCCATTGAGTGAATATCGCCGAGCACGTGTTGGTGTAGGCTTCGATAATACTGAATTTACCTTATCGGATACCCCACCTCAAACCTACGACAAATTTGAGGAAGACTACGGTAATAATTTTGATACAATTACCTTAATGGGAACCTGGACTTACGATACCCGGGATCGGGTAATTTTTGCAAATTCCGGTTTACATACAGTACTGACAACTGATGTAACATTACCCGGTGGTGATCTTCAGTTTTATAAAACCAGTTTAAGACAACAGTTATTCTGGTCGGTGGTTAAAAATTGGACAATTCACTTGGATGGTACCGCAGCACTTGCCAAAAGCTATGGAAAAACCAAAGCTGTACCATTTTATGAGTATTATTTCGCCGGTGGTGCACAAAGCGTTAGGGGTTTCAGGGCAAACAGTCTGGGGCCGCGTGAAGGGCTAAATGATGAAGAGAGGTTAAATAATACCATTGGTGGTACAAAAAAACTGATTGGTATTGCTGAGTTGTTTTTACCTAATCCTTTTGCACCAGATAGCAAGTCGGTACGTCTAGCTGCATTTATTGATGCCGGTGGAATTTGGGGACCAGGGGAGGAAGTTGGTCTTCGTAGTATGAGCGCTGCTTACGGTATCGGATTTACATGGATAGCTCCAATTGGTGCTTTAAAATTTAGTTGGGCTTGGCCACTAAAAACTCTGACGAGAGACGAAACAGAACGTTTCCAATTTTCTATTGGTGCGCCTTTCTAACGAGACTTTCATCATTGTATAAACGCAATCTTTAGAGATTGATTTAATAAAACTATTTAGATGCTTTGAAAGTGTGATTTACTTCATAGCTAACACATAAAAAATCAGGAGAATAGTGTGAGATTACTACCAATATTAATGCTTCTAACCGCATCTCTATTTTGGCTTCAAACTGTCAGCGCAAACGATCTAAAAGTCGGAGTGGTTGATATTGCACGTGTGTTAGAAGAATCTCCACAAGCCGCCGCCGCACGAGACAATTTACAAAAAGAGTTTTCTCCTCGAGAAAAGAAACTGATCGAAAAACAGAAAAAAATAAGAGACAAGGAAGAGCAACTTGCGCGTGATGGTGCGATTATGAGTAAATCTGAGCGAGATCGTGTAGAGAGAGAAATCATTTCATTAAAACGAGAATTCCAGCGTGATCAGGACGAGTTTCGTGACGACCTAAATTTCAAACGTAATGAAATTTTAGAAGGCTTACAGCGAAAACTTATTGGTAGTATAAGAAACTATGCAAAGGCAAAAGGATTTGATCTATTGCTTGCTGAAGGGGTTGTTTATACTAGCGACACACTAAACGTTACAGAAGATGTGTTAAGCGCAATTAAGAAAGACGCCAAATAAATTAATTACAGAGATTATGGATGTGCATTTAGAAGCTTTAGCCGAGGTAGTTAACGGTAGAGTGATTGGTGACGCTACTTGCTCTATATCTGGTGTGGGAAATTTGGGAGCGGCCAAGAAAGGAGAGATCACTTTTCTTGCCAATAAAAAATTTGCTCATTTGTTACCTGCTACCCAAGCATCTGCAGTAATTTTAAAAGAGAGTGACATTGATACCTGCCATGTGAATGCAATAGTGGTGGATGACCCCTACCTAGCCTATGCGCAAATTGCGACAGTTCTAACACAAGTAGATAATTTACCCGTTGGAATTCATCCTACCGCTACTATCAGCAAAAGCGCCAGTATTAATGCTTCTGCTTATGTTGGCCCCAATGTCGTGATAGAAGATGACGTCGAAATTGCAGCTAACGCACATATCGCTGCTAACTGTTTTATTGGCAGAAGTTCTAAAATCGGTGAATCGGTTTTTATCAATGCTAATGTTTCCATCTATTCAGAAATTGAGATTGGTGAAAATAGTATTATTCATTGTGGTGCGGTTATCGGGGCCGATGGATTCGGTTTTGCGCCCAGTAAAGGCGAGTGGGTGAAAATCCCACAACTCGGTGCAGTCATAATAGGCAAAAGCGTTGAGATAGGCGCAAATACAACGATTGATAGAGGTGCGATTGACAACACTATTATTGGGGATGGTGTTAAAATCGATAACCTTGTGCATATTGCGCATAATGTCGAAATTGGTGAGCATACAGCAATGGCGGCTTTTGTGGGCATTGCTGGCAGTACAAAAATTGGCGCGCATTGTACATTCGGTGGCGGTGCAGGAACAACAGGGCATATTGAAATAGCAGATAATGTACATCTGGGTGGGATGGCGATGGTGACAAAATCACTTAAGACTGCTGGTGCCTATGCATCAGGAATTCCCGCAGAACCTTCAGCACAATGGCGGAAAAATGTCGTTAGGTTTCGACAATTCGAAAAATTGGAAAAACGAATCAAATCTCTCGAAGGAGAGTTGAAAGTATTAAAAGGGTCGTAATTTTGAATACCATGGATATACAAGAAATCATGAAACTGTTACCTCACCGGTTTCCCTTTCTCCTTGTTGATAAGGTGACTGAGGTAAAACCTGGTGAAGAGTTGACAGCAATAAAAAACATTACGATTAACGAACCATTTTTTCAGGGCCATTTCCCCATAAAACCGATTTTTCCTGGTGTTCTGATTATTGAAGCGTTAGCTCAAGCAACAGGCCTGCTTGCTTTTACCACTGAAAACATCAATTCCGATGATGACTCTTCCTTGTTTTATCTTGTAGGTATTGACAAAGCTCGATTCAAAACACCCGTTGGCCCCGGTGATCAATTAGTTCTTCACGTGAAATTTGTTAAATCTATGCGCGGTGTCTGGAAATTTACTGCGGAAGCAAAAGTAGAAGGTGCGGTTGTCGCATCTGCAGATTTAATGTGCGCAGTGACGGATGCAGAATAGTGATTCATTCAACGGCGATTATTGATCCCAAAGCAAAACTGGGAAAGAATGTTTGTGTCGGTGCTTATTCGGTGATAGGTGCCGATGTTGTCATTGACGATGATTGTAATATTGGGCCACATGTCGTCATTAAAGGGCCGACAAAAATAGGTAAAGAAACTAAAATATATCAATTCGCCTCTATTGGTGATGATCCTCAAGATAAGAAATATGCAGGTGAGGATACACAGTTGATAATTGGCGAACGAAACGTCATTCGTGAATGCTGTACGATCAATCGTGGAACAATCCAGGATCAAGGAGCTACGAAAATTGGTAATGACAACTGGATCATGGCTTATGTTCATATTGCTCATGATTGTGTCATTGGAAACAATACTATATTCGCAAACAATACTTCGCTAGCGGGTCATGTGACGGTTGGCGACAATGCAATACTGGGTGGTTTTACTGTTGTTCATCAGTTCTGTCAGATAGGTACTAATTGTTTTACAGGTCTTAGTACAATAATCAATAAAGACATTCCACCTTTTGTTATGGCTTCAGGTAATTTAGCCAAAGCACATGGCTTGAATACGGAAGGCTTAAAGCGGAAAGGTTATTCAAGCGAACGTATTAAAGAGATTAAAGATGCTTATAAAATAATATACCGATCTGGAAATACACTGGAACAAGCAAAAGAAAAGCTAGAATTATTAAGCGTTGAATCTGAAGATGTAAAAATGATGCTAGATTTTCTGAAGAATGTAACACGTGGAATTGTTCGGTAGTTAAGCTTTTATTAATTCCATTCAACTTAGAAAAATCTGTTTATCCACGAATTAGGGCACACTCGCACTAGGTGTACTCTAAATTCCACACTTAACATATCTTTCTAGGTTTAAAAAGTCCATGTTGCCTACTCGGTCTTGGGCTTTTTTATTTAGAGGCTGAGAAAAAATGTTAAGAATTGGTATTGTAGCAGGTGAAACTTCTGGCGATATCATTGCCGCAGATTTTATAAACACATTCAAAGATAGCTATCCTGAAGTTCAGTTTGAAGGAATTGCTGGTCCGTTAATGCGAGATGCCGGTTGTAAAGCTATTTTTCAAACTGAAGATATGTCTGTAATGGGCTTTACTGAAGTGTTAAAAAAACTTCCTCAGTTATTGAAAATTCGCAAACAGATTGCAGCACATTTTATAAAAAATCCACCCGATGTATTTATTGGAGTAGATGCGCCTGACTTTAATCTTACTTTAGAGAGAAAGCTAAAGGGGCATGGTATTTCAACTGTTCACTATGTAAGCCCATCGGCATGGGCTTGGCGTTCATATAGGGTAAAGAAGATAGCACGAAGTTTTGATATGATGCTTTCGCTATTACCATTTGAAGCCTCTTTTTATCAAAAGCATGGGGTTGATGCCAAATTTATTGGGCATCCCATGGCCGATCAAATACCGTTTGAAAATAAACAAAGCGCAGCCATCGAAAAATTACAATTAGCTGATAATCTAAAAACAGTAGCACTGTTACCTGGTAGCCGTTCTTCAGAAGTTAAAAATATTTTTCCTTTATTGCTTGAAGCTGCAAATTATACCCAAAGGGCACTCGGTAGTGTTAAAAAGGATCCTAATATTCAGTTTGTTGTTCCAGCGGCGACGCCAAAGTTGAAAATATTAATTGATGAATTAGTTTTGCAGGAATCAAATGATTTGTCTATTACTGTTGTAGAGAGTAACGCTCGAGATGCTATGTTAGCCTCAGATGTTGTTATGCTCGCTTCTGGAACCGCAACTTTGGAAGCAATGTTATTAAAGCGGCCGATGATTGTAACTTATCGAATGTCTAAACTTAGCTTTCAAATATTCAAGTTTTTTACGGTGGTTGAATATATAGCGTTACCCAATTTTTTCGACGATTCGCATCCAGTTCCTGAATTTATTCAGGATAACGCGACACAGGAAAATCTAGGAGAAGCATTGCTGGAGCTATTAAACAATCCACAAAAACGTGAGGCAATGATTCAGAATTTTCAAAAATATCATGAATCCCTAAAACATAATGCCAGCCAACAGGCGACTAACGCCGTCATGAATCTTATTGAGGAAAAAAATGCTGCCACCGTTTGAATACTCTGAACATCTGAAATCGCTTCAATATGTCGCTGGTGTAGACGAAGTTGGTAGAGGGCCATTAGCGGGAGCAGTTGTCGCGGCAGCTGTTATTCTCGATCCTGAAAACCCTATTGAAGACTTAGCTGATTCTAAAAAATTAAGCGAAAAAAAGCGTGATATTTTATTTGATGTAATAAAAGAAAAAGCCCTGTCTTGGGCAACCGGTCGTGCAGAGGTGGAAGAGATTGATAAGATCAATATTCTGCATGCCAGCATGCTTGCCATGCAACGAGCAGTGCAAGGATTATTGATTGAGCCGCAACATGTATTAGTGGATGGTAATCGTTGTCCTGAGTTGCCATACAGCTCCACAGCTGTAGTTAAGGGGGATGATCGTGTCGCAGCCATTGCAGCAGCATCAATTATTGCGAAAGTAACGCGTGATCGAGAGATGCTGGCCTTGGATGTTAAATATCCTGGTTATGGATTGGCTAAACATAAAGGTTATCCCACTAAAGCACACATTGCAGCGTTGCAGGAAATAGGTGTCAGTGATATTCATCGTCGATCGTTTGGGCCAGTTAAACGTTGTATGGAAGAGTTGGTGTGAAGCATAGATAATTAGCTTCTTAATTCGCCTGGCTATATTTCACGCTCAACTGCTTTTTCTAGGATTATTGATTCACTTTCCAAAATGAAAATGAATTATAATATTCGATCATATATTTTTCTAAATTGAAAAGGTCGTTTATTTCTCAGATGTCTCAACGCTTTGTTCACCTCCATTTGCACACCGAATATTCCATGGTTGATGGAATTGTGCGCATAAAGCCACTTATGAAGCAAGTAGCTGCTCATAATATGCCCGCTATTGCGTTGACAGACCAGTCTAATTTATTTGGGATGGTGAAATTTTATCGTGCGGCAATGGCCACAGGTGTGAAGCCAGTATTTGGTGTCGATATTTGGGTGGCTAATCCAGAGGATCAGGAAAAGCCTCATCGTGCACTGTTTTTGTGTCAAAGCAACGAAGGCTACAAAAATCTTACGCGGTTAGTATCTCGAAGTTATCAGGAAGGTCAATTTCGAGGTATGCCTATGCTGCAAGCGTCATGGCTTGCTGGAAACTGTGACGGATTATTGGTTCTGTTGGGTATTCATTCCGATTTAGGGGGGGCGATACTTAATGACAATAATCCAGTGATTGAGCAGACATTTACATTCTGGAATCAACTTTTTCCATCGCGCATGTATTTGGAGTTAGTGCGTACAGGACGCGAAAGAGAAGAAGATTATCTCCATGCCGCTATCGAGTTCGCGAATGCGCATGACGTACCTGTTGTAGCAACTAATGATGTTCACTTCATTGAAAAAGACGATTTTGATGCGCATGAAGCACGCGTCTGCATTAATGAAGGACGCGTGTTGGATGACCCAAGACGTCCACGTCGGTTTTCAGAGCAACAATATTTACGATCACCGGATGAGATGATCGAACTTTTTTCTGATATTCCCGAAGCGATCGATAACACAGTAGAAATCGCCAAACGCTGTAGTCTCGAGCTAACATTGGGTAAAAACTTTTTACCGAATTTTCCTGTGCCGCAAGGCATGACCATGGAGCAGTACTTTAATCATCTCGCTGAAGTGGGACTCAAAAAACGGCTGGATAAAATACTCGATAAATCTGCACCAGACTTCGCAGAAAAGGAAGAAGCTTATGAAAAAAGGCTTCAAATTGAACTTGATGTTATTAACGGCATGGGATTCCCAGGCTACTTTCTAATTGTAGCTGACTTTATTCGCTGGGCAAAAGAAAATGATATTCCGGTGGGGCCTGGTCGAGGATCTGGAGCCGGATCTTTAGTGGCTTATGCATTAACCATTACCGATCTCGATCCTATTGAGTATGAGCTATTATTCGAGCGATTCTTGAATCCCGAACGGGTATCCATGCCTGACTTTGATATCGATTTCTGTATGGAAAATCGTGATCGCGTTATTGATTACGTGTCGCGTCATTATGGAAAAGATAAAGTTTCGCAGATCATTACTTACGGTAGCATGGCAGCAAAAGCGGTAGTGCGTGATGTTGGCAGGGTATCTGGGCATCCTTACGGTTTCACTGATAGATTGGCAAAGCTTATCCCATTTGAAATCGGTATTACACTAGATAAAGCGTTGGAGCAGGAAGAAGCGCTGCGGACACTTTATGAAGAAGATGAAGACGTCCATGATCTTATCGACCTTGCAAAAAAATTGGAAGGTATCACTCGAAATGCCGGTAAACATGCCGGTGGTGTTGTTATCGCACCTTCTGCTTTAACCGATTTTTCACCACTCTATTGTGAGGAAGGTGGTGGCAATCTCGTTACTCAATTCGATAAAGATGACGTCGAAGCGGTAGGCCTGGTTAAGTTTGACTTTTTGGGTTTGCGTACTTTAACTATTATTGATTGGGCAGTAAAAGCGGTTAATGAACAGAATCGATTAAAAGGCGAACCAGAGCTAGATATTGCTGAAATTAGCTTAGTTGATTCGAAAACGTTTGATCTATTAAAAGCTTGTCAAACCACGGCAATCTTCCAGCTTGAGTCGCGTGGGATGAAAGACCTTATCAAACGACTCCAACCTGATTTGTTTGAAGATATAATCGCTTTGGTCGCACTGTTTCGCCCTGGTCCTCTGCAATCAGGCATGGTAGATGATTTTATCAATCGTAAACATGGTCGTGCAAAAGTTGAATATCCTCATCCTGATATAGGCCCAGTTCTGCAGCCTACCTATGGAGTTATTCTCTATCAAGAACAGGTAATGCAGATTGCCCAGGTACTGGCGGGTTACACACTGGGTGGCGCAGATATGTTGCGACGTGCCATGGGTAAAAAGAAACCCGAGGAGATGGCGAAGCAACGGGAGATTTTTACCGAAGGCGCATTAAACAATAATATTGATAAAGATACCGCAACTTATATCTTCGACTTGATGGAGAAATTTGCAGGTTACGGTTTTAACAAATCTCATTCTGCTGCATATGCGTTGGTGTCTTATCAAACCGCTTGGCTTAAAGCTCATCATCCAGCTGCGTTTATGTCTGCGGTTCTCTCTGCTGATATGGATAATACTGAAAAAGTAGTGATACTTATTGAGGAGTGTCAGCATATGAAGCTGGCGGTAGATCCTCCAAATGTTAACACTAGTGATTATCGTTTTTGCGCCATTGATGATAACAAAGTCAGTTACGGGCTAGGTGCCATTAAAGGAGTAGGTGAAGCTGCGATTGAAGCGATTATTCAGGAGCGTAAAGCAAATGGGGAATTTAAGGATCTCTTTGATTTTTGTAAACGTGTCGATTTAAAGAAAGTCAATAAACGTGTATTAGAGACGCTTCTTCGTTGTGGTGGCTTGGATGGGCTAGGACCCAATCGAGCAACAATGATGGAAAGTTTAGCAACCGCTACACTAGTTGCAGAACAATTTACACGAAACAATGCTGCCGGGCAGAACGATATGTTTGGTTTAATGACGGCAGTTGATGAGAGCAAAAACAACCAACAATGGATCGAAGTTCCAGAGTGGGAAGATAAACAAAGACTGGGTTATGAAAAAGCAACATTGGGCCTCTACCTAACCGGCCATCCCATCGATATCTATCGCGATGAAATTAGACGTTTTACCAGTACAACAATTGCCAAGCTTCAACCAGACAAGAAGACAAAAGTGACGATTGCTGGTTTACTACTCAGCGTTCGATATCTGAAGACCAAGCGAGGTGATACGCTTGGTATATTGACACTTGATGATAAATCTGGCCGGATGGATGTGACAGTGTTCTCTGATGTGTTAGAAAAATATCGCGATATTCTGATAGCGGATAAAGTGATTATTGCCACAGGGGAAGTCAGACTTGATGATTTCAGCGGCCGATTGCGTATGCAGGTAAAAGAGTTGTTTGATATGGATAGAGCACGTGAACAATTTGCCAAAAGTATCGTTATTCAAGTGAGCTCTGATAAAGCTGTCAATGGTTATGTGAAGCATCTTGCAGAACTGTTACAGCCTCATAAAGAAGGGCGATGCCCCGTTGTTGTTCGGTATCATACACCATTCGCACAGGCTGCAATTAAATTTGGAGAAGATTGGAAAATCCGTCCTACTGACGATTTATTGTACCAACTGAATTTACTTTCAGGGGAGAAGAGTGTGGTGTTGGAATACTAAGGAACGCATTATTTATGCAGAACTTAAACAATCAGGTATAATCTCCTCACACAATGATGAATAAAGCAAGTTAACAGAACTACCATGAATCTAAATTTTCTCGAGTTTGAACAACCCATCGCTGAGCTGGAAGCGAAAATTGAAGAATTACGTTTCGTCGGAAATGACTCTGAAATTAATATTTCAGACGAAATACAGAAACTGGTGGAGAAGAGTAAAGGTTTAACCGAACAAATATTCTCCAAATTAACACCTTGGCAAGTGTCTCAACTTGCTCGTCATCCAAAACGTCCTTATACGCTCGATTATATCGACAAAATATTCACTGGTTTTGAAGAGCTTCATGGTGATCGTGCATACTCCGACGATCCTGCGATAATCGGAGGTGTAGCCTACTTGGATCACACGCCAGTGATGGTTCTTGGTCAACAAAAAGGCCGAGATACGAAGGAGAAGATTCGACGTAATTTTGGAATGCCTCGTCCAGAGGGTTATCGTAAAGCCTTGCGCCTAATGGAAATGGCTGAACGTTTTAAAATGCCGATCCTTACTTTTATTGATACACCGGGTGCATACCCTGGGATAGGTGCTGAAGAACGAGGACAAAGTGAGGCTATTGCGCGCAATTTATTTGTCATGGCTAGATTGAAGACTCCAATAATATGTACGGTTATCGGTGAAGGCGGCTCGGGCGGTGCACTTGCTATTGGTGTTGGTGATCGTATTGTCATGCTTCAATACAGTATTTATTCTGTTATTTCACCTGAAGGTTGTGCTTCTATTTTGTGGAAGAGTGCCGATAAAGCGAGTGATGCAGCAGAGGCTATGGGAATAACCTCGGGACGTTTAAAAGATTTAGAGTTAATTGATCAAATTATTGAAGAACCATTAGGATCTGCTTATCGCGATGTTGATGCTACTGCTATTAGTATCAAATCTGCTTTAAAAGTACATTTGGCGGAGCTAGGACAACTCAGTAAGGAAGACCTGTTAGCGGCGCGTTACGATCGGCTCATGGCATATGGCAGATTTAAAGAGCTATAAAAAAATGATCAACCGTGTCCAATGTCTTTAACGTTTGATCAACATTCTTTGTGGACCCACTTGGCTCCTCTGTTAGAAAAGTTTCAAAAAAACAAACCAATTAAAATAACAGTAGGATTTAGTGGGGGGCTGGACTCTACTGTTCTCTTACATGCTCTCAATCAACTAAAAATTGATCAAAGAGATTTTCAATTATCCGCATTCCATGTAAACCATCAACTTCAAAAAGGCGCAGATAGTTGGGAATATTTTTGTCAACATTTTTGTCAGAAATATTCTATCTCTTTTCACAGTGCCCGAGTTATTATCGACAGAGATAGTAAAAGCGGCATAGAAGCCACTGCGCGTGATGCGAGATATCAAGCATTTCACGAACATCTCGGGGATCAGGAATTACTGCTTACTGCGCATCATTTAGATGACCATATTGAAACAGTGTTTCTCAAATTACTAAGAGGCACAGGCGTCGAAGGTGCTATGGGTATTTTGCCTTTTTCAAATTTCAAAAAACTCAATATTGTGCGACCCTTGTTGGCATTTGATCGAGATAGTTTATTACGCTATGCAGAAAAACAGGAATTGATGTGGATTGATGATCCTTCAAACGCTTCAGAGCAATTTGATCGAAACTATTTACGACGTAAAGTTTTACCTCATATCGAACAACGTTGGCCCGCATATAAACAAACAATTAATCGTTTTACTCAGAATGTAACAGATATAAATAATGTTACTCATGAGATTACTCAAGCGGATTATTCAACAACGTTTAATGAAAATGATGCTTCGTTAGACCTGCAAGCTTTAGCTAAGCTAACTATAGAACGGCAAAGTTTATTACTACGTTTTTGGATAAAAGAATTGGGATATGAAGTTCCTAATCAGAAACATATTCAGCAAATCCTTAAGGGAGTTAATGCTCGTCATGATGCGAACCCACAAGTATGTTGGAATGATGTGCAGATAAGGCGCTATCGAAGCAAGCTTTTTCTTTTTTCACGTGATGATCAATTTATCATGCAAGAATATAGTTGGGATTTGCGTGAACCGCTGTTTATCCCAGGAGTAGGTACTTTAGATGTCACTCATGTTGTTGGGGCTGGTATCAAAAAGGACTATTTTCAAAGGAGTGTGAACGTCAAGTTTCGAATTGGTGGAGAAGTTTGTCGGCCTCATAAGCGATCTCATGCGCATACACTAAAAAAATTATTACAAGAAAATTCTATACCACCGTGGCAGCGCGACAAATTACCATTGATAGTTATCCAAAATGAAATCGCAGCGGTAGTAGGGGAGTTCTATTGTGATCCATTTTGCGCAGATGAAAATGAGCAAGGATTTGAAATCATAATAAGAACTTAGCTAGTGTATAGGCTAATGGCAAGCATTTATTAATAAAATAGAGTAAATAAAAATAAGAAAAATATTCATTAGCAGCAATATTTAATCTGAGTATTCACTGGTTTGAAAGTTGACTCATGTTGAATCAATATAGTTTGAAAAAATTTTTTGGGGGGGAAGGTTGACGGGAGTTTCTGATAAGAAATTTAAGAAGGTTAGTCATAAAAAAGGTGTATTAAACAGTTTGTTTAATACACCTTTTTTTATATCATGTATGGCTAACCGTGGAACGCAAGACTCCAACCTAAAACAGCTAAACCAATTGTAGTCGCCGCTAAGAAAATAACGTATGCAGCATCGTCAGCCATAACATTAGTTCTTTTTTTTGACATAGTATTCATCTCCCATGTATTTATACAAATTTAAAATAAAGTTCCAATATAATTAGCGGCTTAAAATTCAACGTCTTTAGTCTTTCAATATTAATCTAGCGCAATTTTCTGTGTAAGGATTCTCAGTATAATTTTCGAAATATACTGAATAGAAATTTTTATATTAAGTTTTTAAATGTGCGGATTATCACATTAATGATATTAACAATTGAGAGTTCAGAGGTCGATGTATTCATTAAGTTTCAAACTGTGACAAGGTTCTATAATGAATAATGAATCTAAAAAAGATGATGTGAAAGAAATTAATTTTAGTGGCGCTGCAATTGTTGATGAAAATGGAAATGAAATAGCCATTACCGAAGAAATGCTTCAGAAAGCGTTCGAAAAATTCATAAATTTATCGATGCTACCTTCCTCACTCAGATAATATAAGTTTAGTGAATTTAAGCTAGCCCGAAAATTTTATGTTGTGCAAGTGTATACTCAAAGGGCAGCGGAAATACCTAATATTCATAAATTATCCGGACGAAAACAAATTGGGATTTTCTTGAGGTAAAAAAAAGAGCGCTCAACTTATTACGGAGCGCTCTCTTAAGGGAGGGGGGTCTATTGCACTTTAGTCAGCGCGGCGAACTAAGGGAGGGAGTGTTCGCCACACTTATAAAGTGTAAAGTCTCTAATCAACACAAGTATCTAAGGGAGGGGGTGATTCCTGTGTCTTTCAAGATGGACCTATTATGTCTCATATTTATCATTAATAAAAATAAAATAAAAGTATAAGAACGATAGATAAACGTAAATCTATTATTTATACTTATCTTCTATTTATTTCAAGTAAGAAACTCCGCTATGGCTAAAATGAAAAATGCCACTTTTAGGCAATTACAAGTCTTTGAATCAATAGCAAGAAATCGCAGTTTTACTGCTGCAGCTAACGAGCTTCACCTCACCCAGCCTACAATATCTGTACAGATGAAAAAGCTTTCAGAAACAGTGGGAATACCACTTTATGAGGTAATGGGGAAAAAAGTTTTTATTACTGATATTGGAAATCAACTTTTGGAAACCTGTTATGGTGTGTTTAATGAGCTGGATAATTTCGAAATGTCCGTCGCCAATGCTCGTGGTGTAAAAGAAGGGGCACTTAAAGTGAGCGGTGTGACGACTGTTGAATATTTTGGCCCTAGAATTATTGGGGATTTTTGCCGTAAATATCCGGGTATAAAAGTCTCTTTAGAGGTTAAAAATAGGCAGAAGATTATTGATCGTATAAGAAAAAATCGTGATGATTTATATATCTGTGGACCTGTTCCATCTGATCTTGAAGTGGAAGAAACGTTATTCTTAGATAATCCACTCGTTATTCTCGCATCACCCTTACACCCGCTTGTTGGAAAGAAAAATATTTCAATTGAAGAGTTGGCTGGAGAACAGTTTTTAAAAAGAGAAGAAGGTTGTGGAACCTATCTAATACTCGATAAAATTATCGGAGAAAAAGGAATCCATTTTCAAAGTAGCATGGCGCTGGGTAGTAATGAAGCAATCAAACAAGGAGTGATTAGTGGATTAGGGATCTCTCTATTATCTCTCTATGCATTGACGCATGAGTTAGAGACCAAGCAGCTGGCGATTTTGGATGTTGAAGGATTTCCTTTTCATGACCAATGGCATATTGCTTACCCAAAGGGTAAGAAGCTCTCAATTGTCGCTCAGGCTTTTTATGATTATCTGTTAGATGAAGGGCGTAAACTAACATCAGATCATTTATTTGACGTTCCCGGCTATAAAATAGATTATGAATTATAGATGAAACTGATATAGTAAATCATATCTAACCCGGATAATTCATGAGTTTCACGTTTTCTCGCTTGCTCTTTGATTCTGCAAACAATTTTCTTCAATCGACCGGACACACCAGTCCGGCGCTCAATCAGAAAATAGTTTGTAAAATCAAACTGCTTCGCGATTAATTCGCGAATTCATGAAATATCCGGGCTAAATAACAATTGTATTAATAAATATTTATTTGAGGGATAAAATGATTGAAATAATACCCAATTGGCATCCACTATTTGTACACTTTACCGTTGCTTTGCTATCCTTGGCCGTTTTGTTTTTTATTATTGAAAAACCTATCCATGAAACCATAATGGGAGACAACTTCCTAGTTTTTGCCAGGTATTGTTTATGGTTAGGTGTGGCATTGAGTTTCATCACTGTTTTAGCAGGATGGAGTGCCTATAACTCTGTTGATCATGATAATCTTTCTCACTTGGCTATGACCGATCATCGCAATTGGGCGCTAAGTACTTTTGCTATTTTTGTTGTTGCTGCAATTTGGTTAGTTGCATCTTCAAAATTAAAAGAAGGAGCATCAATACTGTTCTTATTGGTTTTAATTATCGGGGCAGGTCTCTTGGGTGTCACAGGTTTCAAAGGTGCCGAGCTGGTATATAAATATGGGCTTGGTGTAGAGTCCCTACCGAGTAAAAGTGACCACAATTCCTCAGATGGTCACTCGCACGACCACAATGGCTCTCATGATAGTGAGCATTCATCATTGCCAATGGATGAAGATATGTCTATGGATTCAATGACTATGGATTCAATGACTATGGAGCAGGTTCAAGAGAATGTGCCTGTCATTGAGGAGATGCCCATAGAGCAAGAAGAAGATGGTATTACACGTCAGAAACTTGCTCCGTGATAATTGGTTAGGCCAAGTAAGTTAGTTTATTATCATTTTTCGTATGATACTCCCTCTAGTCATTGCACAAATAAATCTCTAAATAATTTTACTTGCTCGAAAAATTATTTGTGCTCTAAAAAAGAGGGGGAGTTATTTAGATATACCAGGTTGCCATAGTACATCTGGGATATTGTCAGATTTGTTTAATATACGGGCTAATACAAAAAACAGGTCCGATAGACGATTAATATAAGTTAATGCATGGGGATTAACGTCTTCATATTCAGCAAGCGCTGACATCTCACATTCCGCGCGTCGACATACTGTTCTTGATTGATGGCAAAAAGAGGAAGCAATAGAACCTCCGGGGAGTATAAACTCCTTAAGGGGGCTTAGTTCGGTATTATAATTATCAAGCTCTGCTTCGATTTTACTAGTATATTCTGCTGGAATGCGACATTGCCCTGGTAAACACAGATCGCCTCCAAGATCAAAAATATGATGCTGAATTAACGTGAGTAGTTCGTTAACTGAAGGATTAGTGCAGTGCGAAACCAGAATCCCCACTGAGGCATTTAACTCATCTAATGCGCCTATACAACGAATACGTAAGGAAGACTTTTTTACTCGACTCCCATCTCCCAGCCCTGTTGTTCCTTTATCTCCAGTTCGAGTATATATTTTAGATAATCGGTGTCCCATTCCTAACCTTTTATGAAATTGATGTAATATGAGTATGATTTTAAGCGTAGTTCCCTTGAAGTGAAAGCCTAATGTTTAAAAGCTTCATAAGTCTGTAAGATTCCTAGAATGATTTTTCTAGGATTATCGTATAGGTAGGATAGATATGTTTGGAGTGAATATATGGAATAAATTGTTATACAGTATAACTTAAATAATTATTTGTAGAGCGTGAGTTTGTTCCACCTATCTCTTCATATGCCTTAATCGCATTGCGCTTGTTATTGTCAACATTATCGCTCTCAGTTGTTTTATTTTCTTCCTTTGATTTACTGATTTTTTCTTGTCGTTGTTCCGCGAGATCCACTCTCGCTTCCGATTCCATTTTGCTTGCTTCTGCAGCTACCTGCCTATCTTGGCTGGAAGGCTCAGCTGGTGCACGCGCTGCTGCTTGAATTTGTTGCGCCTTCTTTATAGTTGCTTCTGGATTATTAGGTATTGCACTCGTATCGATACTTACTTCACCACCAACAGCATAGTTTTTTCCATCGGGTCCACGTTGATATTGAAACTTCGCACCGCCAGTGGCGTATTGTCCGGCTGCTGCTAGGTGTGCAGCTTCGTGGGTTCTTACTTCGAGATCTCGTTGTTTAAGTTCTTGGACTTTTTTAAGTTCCTCTGCATTTGGCTCATTTCTTGTGTTGGTATTTGCAGTATTCGATTTATTATCATCGGATTTTCTATGTGTATTTATTGATGAATTGTTTTCTACGGGGGCCGGAGATGTATTTTTTTGATCTTTATCTACAGTTTTACCTGCCTCTTGATGTACAGGTGAATAACTACGGATTTGAGAGTAAGCGTGAATTTTCATAAGAATATATAGATAGAGTTACACCATTTCATCTAATAGAGTACCCAATACTCTATCTTGTACCGCTAAAAACTTTGATGATGCTTCAATTTGTATTTCTGCACTATTCATTTGTAGAACTGCGGACGTGAGAGTTTCATTCGATGACGATTTATCGGTGCCATATTCGGTATTCACACTACTAGCGCTTATAGATGAGATGACTTGGGCACTATTGTTTACTGTTTTTAATCCGTGTTGTATACCATTTAGAGCTGTTTGAAAACCTGAAGAAATAGGTGACATGCTTCCTCCTGTTAAAGAAGCCATATTCGTTAGTATAGCGGACCAAATTTATTAACCTTTAATGTAGGAGCAAGTTCTTTGAGTTTGTGGTTTTTATGGTATCAGTTTTGAAATTAGTTTGAATAAATTGGCACTTTACTAATGATCGAATTCTCAGCACCAATATGAACTTGTTTTTAAGATTCAAATAATTTGTGCAATCAAAGCATTACCGAGTAAAGATCGAAGGAGTAGCTGGCGATATAAAAGTGAATCGTGATTTTAAGTTGTTAGTTGAGGAAAATGTAATGCCAATTACCCCCGAGCGTTTTTTAGAGAATGTTGACTCACTTGTATCTCTACCTGATATTTGTTTTCGCGTAAATCAAATGGCAGATGACCCATCTTCGAATGCTAAAGATATCGCTGACGTGGTAGGACAAGATCCAAATCTAACATCGCAAGTTTTACGAATAGCAAATAGTTCGTATTATGGTTTTCCGTCAAAAGTAGACACAATCAGTCGTGCAATTTCGGTTATTGGTACTCAGGATCTGCGTAATCTTGTCCTGTCAGCATCAGTAATAAATGCATTTTCCGTCAAAAAGAATGAATTAATCGACCTTCAAAAGTACTGGGCACATAGCTTGTTTACTGGTTTTGTTGCACGCCAACTTTCCCGATCTACAACAGCAAAAGTTCTCGATAAAGAACGATTTTTCGTAGCAGGGCTACTACACGATATAGGTCAATTAGTGTTTAGTATGCAGGTACCTGAAATGATGCGTATTATTTTACATCGCGCTAAAGCGGATGTTGAGCCATTTTATAAAGTTGAAGAGTTAGTTTTTGGCTTGGGACATTGTGAATTGGGTGCGGAGTTATTAAAAAAATGGCAATTGCCGGAAAGTTTGCAAGCAGCAGCTCGATACCATCATGAGCCAGAAGAAGCTGAAGATTATTTGTTAGAAGTGAATGTTGTTCATATTGCAAATGCTATGGCTCATCAAGTGAATATTTCTGGTTTAGGTAAAAAAGAACAAGTCATAATTTCAGATGCAGCTTGGAATGTGACGGGTCTTACTGAGCAACTTGTGGTTTCTGCCGTGGAAAAAGCGAAAGTTGAGTTTTTGAATTCAATACCGGCATTTATCTCTCATTTAAAAGTAGGAAATCGGTAGGGAAAAAAATAGAATATATTGGGGCGTCGCTAAAAAGTTCAAAGGGAGTGATAAGTCGTTCCCTTTTTTGTTTCACTGATTATAGGTTTATCTTAGCTAAGAGAGCTATACAGCCGCTGATATCCTTTCATTATTAACTGCTTTGATGTCAAAATATACAGCATCTAAACAGTCGCATATTAATCATTCAATATTTCTCAATTTATTAGTCCATTTTTAAATTAAATTATCTTCATTTACTAAATCTCATACACACACCAAAATATTTGTAGTATGGTATATAACCATTGTTACATGGCACATTTGTAGATATTTACGCCGTTTAATTAGTACTACATTAGGAGGCTGTCCGAGAATAAAAAGTCTACTACGGAAATGCTGTTTAGATCGTATTTTTCGATCCTTTTCGGTGCATAGCTACGGCTATTCGCCTCAAACGATTATAAATCCGCCTAGACGTGCTTTCCTTCGTTACGTCCGCCATGGATGGTGGCAAGTGCCGGTTTTGCAGGAGCAATAAACAGGTCGACTTTTATTCTCGGACAAACTCCTAGCTATTAATGGAGAAGTGACGATTTCACTTTGGATATTGAGATCATGCTTTTTAAATATAAGTTAATAGAATTTAATAAGGAAACATGAATGAATTTTAAAATATTGGCACTACCTTTGGTTTTATTGGTAGGTAGTAATGCACTTGCTGCGGACGCGAAGCTAAATACTGATAAGAAGAAAGTTAGCTACGCAATTGGTTTGCAACTGGGGAATGATTTTAAACGCGGCGAGCTAGATATCGATACTGCGGCATTGTTGATGGCGATTGAAGATATGATGGCGGGTAAAACACCCCGTCTTACTGAACAAGAGCTAAATGACACGATGAATATTTTTCGTGAACAGCAGATGAAGAAACAATCTCAAGTATCAGATAAAAACAAAGCAAAAGGTGAAGCATTCTTGGCAGCCAATAAATCTGCGCCAGGTGTTAAAGTATTACCCAGCGGCGTGCAATATAAAGTTATTAAAGCTGGGTCAGGGAAATCTCCAACAAGCGAAAATTCCGTTGTTGCCCACTATCGTGGCACATTGGTTGATGGAACTGAATTTGACAGCTCGATAAAACGTGGTCAGCCCGCTACATTTCCAGTGACAGGCGTGATTAAAGGTTGGCAGGAAATACTACCGAAAATGAAAATTGGCGATAAATGGGAAATATATATTCCTTCTGAGTTGGCTTATGGTGTAAGAGGTCAGGGGCCAATTATCGGGCCTAATGCAGCATTAATTTTTGAAATTGAGCTGTTAGAGATTCAATAAACGATAATTCAAAATAATAAAAAAGGCGGTGAATATTCTCACCGCCTTTTTTTTATGTTCCTAAAATGGTTTTAAAATCCCCGTAATTCTCCATGGTGTTTGATGCTAACGTCCCTGTTGCCGACAAGTGCTAAAACATAGGGGGTATCTTGATTATTGAGTTTTTTTAGATTTATTAAAAGTTCCCGGGATAAAAAAATTAAATTTCGTTTTTCCTCGCAAATCCTAATCAATTATTCTTTTTTTCAATTATTGTTTTAAATTCCACTTAAGTCGCAAGCGTCTTAGGCAGCTGATTACTCTACGCAAATTATTTAAAGATTGGTACTTGTTATTGTTGATTAAAACTCTCAAAAACAGAAGCTTATGTGTTATTTTTTTTGATTTTTGACAATGCAATGTGAACCTTTTCACAAACTCGAATTATGCCCAACTAATTGTGATCAAGTTGCCGTTTTCATGGCTCACTCACAATAAGAGGTGGACGAAAACTTAAGTATCAACGATTCAATTTACTTATGAGTTTTCGCAAAAATGATAAAAAATCTACCCCTTACGCTTTTAGTACTTATATCAACACTTCTTATTTCTTCTGCAGCAAGCGCCTGGTCTAAAAAAGATACCTATTGGCAAACTGCTTATTTGGCAACTCACATAGCTGACTGGGGCCAAACACTGGATATTGCGAGCCAATGTAACGGTGGCAATTATTACGAAACGAATGTTGTAATGGGTAAATGTCCAAGTTCACAAACAGTGAATACTTATTTTTTAGCAACTGCATTATTACACTACAGTATTGCACACTCTTTACCCCCGAAATATCGCAGAATGTTTCAAGTAGGGACGATTGGTATGGAGCTAAGTTATATCTCAAACAATGCGAGTATTGGTCTTAACGTTAAGTTTTAAATCTCTTCACTGAAATCACTGAAAAGCATTTTGAAAATTTAACAATCTATTTTTGACCAGGGATGGTTGCTTTAAAATTCTCAATAAAAACGCATTCAAAATATTTTTATTTCACTCTTGGATCAAACAAGTCTATCCCATCTTTAGTTGCAATAATAAAACTTGGTTGTCTTTCCCAATCACCTAAAACATATCGCTTCGCATTCTTTCCATTCGGTAGATTAAAATCATGAGTCGCAGGACGGTGGGTGTGACCATGAATCATTTGTTGAACATTATGTTCTGTCAAAAATGCTTCGATGGTTTGCTGATTGGCATCCATTATTTCATTTTCATGATTAACATTAGCCGCTCCATGATTTTGACTGACATCGCGCGCTTTTTTTGCAAGTGCAATTCGGTCATCCATATTCATACTTAAAAAATACGCTTGCCAATTGGGATCACGTACTGTTTTACGAAATGCCAAATATGCCTGATCATCGCTACACAATAAATCACCATGAGTTAGCAAAGTTCGCGTACCATATAAGTCAATAACTGTTGGATCGTCTAATATTTCACATCCTGTTAATGCTTCAAAATCCTTTCCGATGAGGAAGTCTCGATTCCCATGTATGAAAAAAACAGGAATATTTAAATCATTTAAACTTTTCAATGCTGCTATAAAAGGTTGATGAAGCCGAGTTATTGCATCATCACCAAGCCAATATTCAAAGAGATCTCCCAGAATATAAACCGCTTCTGCTTTAATGCCTTTTTCTTTAAGAAGTTGCAAGAACTGACCTGCAACTTCAGGTGTTTCTGGAGAGAGATGTACATCTGATATAAATAAAGTATACATTGAATACTGCTACCCTTGATTAGCTGCAGATTCTACAGATACTTTTAATATTTCGACTGCTTGCATGGGAACATCTTTACTAAACTGACCGCCACGGGCTGTTTTAACTTTTCTAATTTTGTCTACCACATCCATTCCTTCAACAACTTTTCCAAAAACGGTATATCCCCAACCGCGAGTTGTTTGTGATCGGTGATCAAGAAACTGGTTATCTACAACATTGATAAAAAATTGAGCAGTTGCCGAATGTGGATCTGAAGTTCTAGCCATAGATATGGAGCCACGCACATTTTGCAAGCCATTATTAGCTTCATTTTTAATCGGTTCGTTGGGTTTTTTTTGTGTAAGCCATCGGTTGTTGTCTAGCTCTTTTGTGAACCCCCCACCTTGAATCATAAAGTTTGATATAACTCGGTGAAAGATGGTTCCGTCATAAAATCCTGATTTTACATAATTAAGAAAATTATCAACTGTTTGAGGCGCTCGAGCGCTGTTTAATTCAAGTACAATGTCACCCAACGTAGTCGACATTCGAACTTTTGGAGAGAGTTCATCTGCAATTGTTGAATGCGAGTAAAAAAAGAACAAACACATTAAAACTATTAACACGTTTTTAGCTCTGATCATTTAAGTATCCTTTGGGTTGTAATAATAAACAAAACGCACACATAACCTTTATGGCTGAATATTATACAAAGTGTTAGTATGCAGTTGAAGCTGTAACTCTCACAATGAAGTAGGCAAGTGGTCATGAATTCTATCGTAGTGCGTAATTTATTGAAATATTGAATCCATAATACTTTATGAATCAATTGTTTTTTTTAGGTCTTATCCGGAGTCTGATTTGAAAGCCCCTTCCATTAAATTTTCTCGTTGGCGTAGAATTATTTATCCCTTTCTTATTCTCTTCCTTATATTTTCGTTTTTCTTTGTTTCCTACATGATAAAACTTGATAAACAGGTAACTGAGCAATTTGAGGGAAAACGCTGGGAAGTGCCGTCAAGAGTCTACGCGCGCCCATTGGAGTTATATGCTGGGAAGGTTATTTCGGTTGATCAATTATTGTTTGAACTTCGATTGCTACGTTATGAAAAATCTACCGATAATGATATTGGCAGTTATCTTCAACAAGACAACAAAGTTGCAATTCACACCCGCCCATTTAATTTTTGGGATGAGAATGCACCTTCTATCATGCTAGAAGTGACATTTAAACGGAACAAGATTCTCTCTATTAAAGACACTAACTCACAAGAAGAGCTTGATGTTTGGCGATTAGAGCCATTATTCATTGGAGGTATCTATCCAAAAATAAATGAAGATCGTGTTCTATTACGCATTCAAGATGTGCCGGAGACTTTAATAAATACACTTCTTGAGGTTGAGGATCGCCATTTTTACGAGCATTTTGGGGTTGCTCCGCTTTCAATTATACGTGCACTTGTGGCAAATATTCGTGCGGGTGGGCGAGTGCAGGGCGGGAGCACACTGACACAACAATTGGTGAAAAACTTCTATTTAAGCAGCGAAAAAACAATTACGCGAAAACTGAATGAAGCGCTCATGGCATTGTTGCTTGAGTTTCATTATTCAAAAAACGAAATTTTAGAGGCCTACCTAAACGAAATTTATTTGGGACAAGATGGCAGTCGAGCGATTCATGGTTTTGGTTTAGCGGCTGAATACTATTTTGATAAACCACTTGAGAATCTGGATGAAACTCAAATTGCATTGCTGGTAGGATTAGTAAAAGGTGCATCTTACTATAATCCTCGCCGCTTTTCTGATCGAGCACTTAAACGACGAAATGTGGTATTGATGGTTCAGGCAAGAGCAGGAATAGTCGCGGAAGAAGATCTGGTTGAACTTAAAGATTCGCCACTAAACATCAGTAAATATGGCCCAAGTGGCGTTACAAAATATCCTGCATTTATGGATCTTGTGCGCCGTCAGCTAAATAAAGACTATCGCCCTGAAGATTTAAGTAGTGCTGGCTTGAGGTTATTTACCACTATAGATCCTCTCGTCCAATTTGAAGTCGAAGAGAGCATTGATAAACGGCTACCAAAGTTAGAACAGAAAGCTAAGTTAGAAAAAAATGTATTGGAAGCGGCTGCGATGGTAACGGATGCGGGCTCAGGCGCGGTACGGGCACTTGTAGGGGGGAGAGAGTTTAGAGCATCTGGGTTTAATCGTGCGTTGGATTCACATCGTCATATAGGATCTTTAATAAAACCTGCTGTCTATCTTTCAGCATTGCAACAGCCAGAGCTTTATCGTTTGAATACAACATTGGAAGATAGCGCGATTACTATTACTATGGAAAATGGTTTTCAATGGTCTCCAGAAAACTATGATAAGCGAGAGCATGGTGATGTTGCACTGATTAGTGCGCTGGCCAATTCTTACAACCTTGCGACAGTGCGACTCGGAATGGAGTTGGGCTTAGATAATATCAGTCACACATTGCATGCACTGGGAGTAGAGAGAGAAATAGCGATTTATCCATCAATGTTGCTTGGAGCAGTGGATATGTCTGTTTATGAAGTTTTAAAAATGTATCAAACTTTGTCTGCTCAAGGTTTTCAAACGCCTGTTCGCGCAATACAAGCTGTCACATCAAGCACGGGTGAAGTATTAAGCCGCTATCCCATTAATGTGGAGCAGACGCTCTCATCAGAGGCGGTTTATTTATTGAAAACAGCACTACAAGAAGTAGCAAAGACAGGAACTGCTAAAAAGATTTATCGCAGAATGCCACAATCATTTAGTGTGGCGGGGAAAACGGGGACAACTAATGATTATAGGGACAGCTGGTTCGCTGGCATGACGGGAGATAAAGTGGCAGTAGTGTGGTTAGGTGCAGATGATAACCAATCAATTCGATTAACCGGATCATCAGGGGCACTACCAATCTGGACAGATATTATTTCCGCCACCGCAAGCCGTTCGATGGATATCCCAATTGCCGAAAATATTATTTTTAAGCGTTCTTCTGCTATTATTCATACTAGCGGCAGCGTAAAATGTGTAGAAAATAAAGTGTTTCCTTTTATCTGGGGAAGTGTTCCCTCAAGATTAGAAGAGCCACCATGTACTGAGGATAACCTGCTTACTAATGATTGATCAAAATTCTAGATTTGTATATTTAATCATCTGTTTAATTGCGATATCTGCATGCTCAACTTCTGGTAAGCGCTCGGATACAATTTCAACAATCAATGACGGAATACTTGTTCCTGACGCAACAACAAAAAAACAAGAATCCATTATTATAAGGCCGACAAAAAAGACCGAATTTATCTCAAAACCTGTCGTGCGCAATTTATTAAAAAAGGCGAAAATACATAGTGATGTAATGGACTATGATTCAGCTATTAATTTACTAGAACGAGGAATCGCCATTTCACCTAATAATCCAATTTTATGGCAAAACATGGCGGCGGTGCGTTTGAAACAAGGTGATCTGGCACAAGCTAAACAGCTAGCGATGAAATCCAACGTCCTGGTTGAAGCAGATGAAGAATTGCGTTCGATTAATTTACAGTTAATTAACGAGGCAAGTCGTCGAGAGAAGGTACAGAAACTGGGTGGTTCTGTGCTTCATTAACAATGTTATCGTTTTTTTGAAGGTTTTTTTTCTTTAGAGATCAGACTTATCGCTTGCTCGATAGCATCATCCACTTTGCTCTCCATTTCTAACCGTTCTTCAGGTGAGAGATAAAAAATCATGTCTACATCAAAGCGGATGTAGCGAGGTGGCAAATGGTTTAAGGTTACACAGGCAATATCTTCCAGGTGATCTTCATCTAATGTTTTCTTCCCTGTTTTTAGTATGATGCGGGAATAGACAATTTTTTCATAGTAGTTATGTACATTGGTGAAAGCCATGAATTTCCTTTATTGAAACATTAATTCATTAAAACCGACAACTATGCAAGAAACGCATCAGGTTTTATCTTGAGGGATAGATTAATTAGGATGAAATAAATTGATAAACCGTTGATAACGGCACAATCCTTTCATGAGTCTATCGTTGTTATTAATGATTTTATTGCATACTCAAATGACTGCTTTTTCCTTATAAGTTGGTAGTCATCTTTCAGTGTCACTTGATTCTCAATAATGAGTAACAAGTAGGATATGAAGCAAGAATTAAAGGAGTTTAAATGAAGAAAATTCCAGCCATTAAATCAGTAATGACGGCTTTTCCTTATTGGATCGACATAGGTGATCCAATACCTAGTGCCGAAAAGATGATGAAAGAACATGATATTAGCCATCTTCCCGTCAAGCAAAACGGTAATTTGGTTGGCGTTATTGCGCATTATGATATCGAGCAGGCCAGAGCAAATTTTGAAGATACTAATAAAATAAATGATATGACAGTTGCTGATATCTGTGTACTTAACGCTTACATGGTTGGCCTTGATGAACCACTTGATAATGTGGTTTTACATATGGCGAATTATCACATAGGTTCCGTATTGGTAATGCGGAATGATCGATTGGCAGGTGTATTTACAGTAAATGATGCGTGTCGTTGTTTTGCCGACTTTCTTCGTTACCAGTTTAGGCCTAAAAATGGTGATGATGTTGCGTAGTACAGAGTGTTTTCAATTGAATGATTATTAAACTTATTCACATTTCCACGGTATTTATTAGTTTTCTATTTTTTACGACAAGATTTTATTGGATGATTGTAAATCCATCATTATTAAAATCACGATGGGTGAAGATCTCTCCTCATGTTATAGATAGCTTGCTTTTGGCCAGTGCTATTGTTTTAACCATTCAAATCTCTCAATATCCGTTTGTAGATGCTTGGTTAACTAGCAAAGTTCTGGCGTTACTTGCATATATCGTTGCTGGAAATATTGCCTTGAAACGGGGTAGGTCAAAAAAGATTAGGATTGTAGCGGGGATTGTTTCTATACTGATTTTTTTGTTTATGATCAATGTGGCTGTCACTAAAAATGCAATGGGATTTTTAGGTTAAGCCTAGAAAAAGTAGTTGAGCTAAGAAATATTGCAATGTCCAATTACTTTTTCTAGTTTAACCAAAGGCCTTTATCGTTACTACATAAAGGCCATAATAAATAGTGTTAGCTATCTTCGCTTTCGCTCGATTTAGTTGTAACTACTTCGTTAGTATCTGATTTGTTTTCACTTCCATCAGCATTTTCACTATTAGATTCGTAATTTTTATTTCCTCGGTTGTTCCGATAATTTCCACGATTACGGGAGCGCCCTTTATCACCGCTTCTGTAACGACGCCGGTTTCTTCCATCTCTGCGAGGTTTATTTTCATCCGCAGAACCTGCTACTGACTCTTTTGCGGTCTCCACTGCATCGCTTGCGTTTTCCGGTTTCTTTCTCGGGCCACGGCGTGTCGCAGGACGAGCTTCTCCCGTTATTTCCGCTACAAAACTAAACTGTTCTGGTGAGTCAATTGCGGGCTGGTGAAACTGTTCCTCACCCTGATTGGAGTCATCACTTTGCGGTGAATAATTTGCTGAAGAAACACCTTCAGTAGCCGACGTTGAATCTTTCGGACTTTGACGGACTTTGGATTCGTTTTGTGGTGCTGTTTCTTTTTCGGGCTGTTTCTGTTCGAGTGAGTTTGCGACTACTGAGGTTACAGCTTTATTCTCAATTTTAGCATCCGTAAACTTTTTCTCAGCTTTCCCCCAAACAGATGATTCAGTTTTCTCTTCTGTGGTTTTTGTAGGAGCTGTAGTTTCAGAAGCGATAGTCGTTGTCGATTCCACTGAAGTAGGAGTCTCCACTTTTACGACAGGCGTTGAAGTTTTTACTGGTGTCTCAACAATTGTTTGTTTAGTTTCTACAAAACTTGAGGATTCTTGAATTTCAGTCGGGCTTTGTGCCGCAATCTCATCTCGAGGTTTGTTGACAACTTTGTTCTCCCGATTGTCCGTTCTATTGCGCGGCCGATTCGACTTGCGTGTATCTTTATCACCTGTTCGATTGCGGGTGTCACGTGGTTTAGCTGTGTTATCTTTTCTTTGAGTCGGTCGATCACTAGTGCCTGTTCGATCGCGGGACTTAGTATCTCTGGGTTTATTTTGTGTCGATTTACTCCGGCCTTGTGGCCTATTGCGTTGCCCACCAGTGGCTCTTTTTGGTCTTGGAGATTCAGTGGATTGTGAGACGCTTCTCTCAGGAGCTGTGTAAGAAATGACCGCTTCACGCTTCACGCTCTTTTCTTTGTCATCGTTGCCAAAAAATGAACCCATGATACGCCCAAAAAAACCGGTTTTTTCTTCAGTAGTTGCAGGTGGCTTTGGTGCTTGAGCGATTGATTTCACGACAGGTTGCTCGCCATACGTAGCAACATCTGTGGATGTGGTCGGAATTTGTGGTGCTTCTTTTTCTTCTGAAAATCGGTAACTTGATTGTGCTTCTTCTTTGTCAGTCTCGCTCAATTTCACACGTTGTATATCATAATGTGGGGAATCGAGATTGGGACTAGGCACCAATACAATTTGTACATTGTGTTGAGATTCTACTTCTGCGATGGCTTTTCTTTTTTCATTAAGTAAGAAAGTTGCGACATCAATTGGCAGCTTGGCGATAAGTTTTGCTGTATTTTCCTTCATCGAATCTTCTTCAATGATTCGAAGAATGGATAATGCTAAGGATTCAACGCTACGGATAACGCCTTGACCTACACAGCGTGGGCAAACAATTTGATGGTGCTCACCAAGAGAGGGTCTTACCCGTTGACGAGACATTTCAAGAAGACCAAATCGTGAAATACGACCCACTTGAACACGCGCACGGTCCATTGTTAAGCAATCACGCAGTTTGTTTTCAACTTCGCGTTGATTCCTAATAGGTGTCATATCAATAAAGTCGATGACGATTAAACCACCAAGGTCACGCAAGCGTAATTGACGGGCAATTTCTTCAGCGGCTTCCAGGTTGGTGTTGAGAGCAGTTTCTTCAATATCACCACCTTTAGTAGAACGTGCGGAGTTAATATCGACAGA
Organism: uncultured Ectothiorhodospiraceae bacterium; assembly: GCA_945787715.1. Lineage (GTDB taxonomy): Bacteria > Pseudomonadota > Gammaproteobacteria > S012-40 > S012-40 > CALZJE01. Next base: position 51,973 of record CALZJE010000002.1, read on the forward strand.
GAGAAGCGCTTCGGTATGATCCATAACGATGGAGCCGCCAGAAGGCAGGGAAACTTCGCGCTGAAATGCCGTTTCAATCTGACTTTCTACCTGATACCGAATAAATAGTGGGATTGTGTCTTCGTAGAGCTTGATTTTAGAAAGGTTATGAGGCATCACTTGCGTCATAAAATCACGAGCTTTATCGTAGGTTTCACGATCATCGATTACAATTTCGGCAATATCCTTACGCAGATAATCACGAATTGCACGAATGATAATGTTACTTTCTTGATAGATGAGAAAAGGTGCTTGTTTTTCTTTCGCGGCAGTAGCGATAGAAGTCCACAATTGAATGAGGTAGTCCAAATCCCATTGCAGTTCTTCAACGTTTTTCCCGACACCTGCAGTACGAACGATTAATCCCATGTTATTCGGGATTTCAAGTTGGCTCATTGCGTCACGAATTTCTGTTCGATCATCACCTTCGATGCGACGAGAAACACCACCAGCTCTTGGATTGTTAGGCATTAAAACAAGATAACGACCAGCGAGACTAATGAAGGTTGTTAAGGCTGCGCCTTTGTTGCCCCGTTCTTCTTTATCAACCTGGATGATTATTTCCTGGCCTTCATTGATAACATCTTTGATGCTGGGGCGTTTTCCGCTTTCGACAGGATTTACAAAATATTGTCGTGAGATTTCTTTGAGGGGTAAAAATCCATGGCGATCGGCGCCATAATCGACAAATGCTGCTTCAAGGCTCGGTTCTATTCGAGTGATCTTGGCTTTGTAAATATTTGATTTTTTTTGCTCTCTTGTTGTTGTCTCTATATCCAGATCGTATAATTTTTGACCATCAACCATGGCCACACGCAACTCTTCACGCTGAGTTGCGTTAAAAAGCATTCTTTTCATTCAGTTTTTTACTCTATTATTCTCTCAATAAGCGAGGGTGATCCACATCGCGATTGCTTGTCTATAGCCTGATTATGATTGATTGTGTTGGCGTAACAAGGAGGCAATCAGAGAATAGACTCATCTACTGCAAACAAACCTGGTTGTGAATATTTCCCGATCAAACTTATTAAATAGATAAGAGTATCCACCTTATTGTGATCTGAAATTTTCCATGATTTAGGTTTGCGCTTGCAACGGTCGTAATTCTCGGTGAGTCTCCTAAATGTCGTCGGCGTTAAAATATACAAATCGCTCGACCATCTTATTGAGTATTTATTAATCCAATATCTTCGCAAGATTATTCTTGCAAGAAAATCCCATTGTTCATTCAAGTACCGTACGTCTGCGGTATAATGTATTCGATAAATTATCCTAGATATTTAAAAATCTAGAATTGTCTACACCGATAGTTTGCTTCAAATTGTTTGCTTTAAAATTAAGCACTCTTTTCCCTGAGGCATAACCTAAGCTGAATCGGCATATAAAAATTATTTACGCAACGACATTTATCATGTCTTTGTGCATTAAATCAAGGTTTATATTACATTTTTTCCAAAGTAAGATCTATATTACTAACCAAGACAATAATATGACGTCAAAGAATAGAAAAGTTCCCCCTAATGCCAATCTGGAAACAGTTCGGTTCGTCGAAATTGATGAACATCATGCTGGTCAACGAATAGACAATTTTTTATTAAATTACTTAAAGGGTGTCCCTAAAACACATATTTACCGAATCATTCGTAAAGGTGAAGTGCGAATCAATAAGGGCCGCACCAAACCTCTTTACAAATTATGTATGGGCGATAGTGTCAGAATTCCACCCATACGAGTATCAGAAGCAAAAAACATCCCGACTCACATCGATGGAAAGCTAGGACAGCTAAAAAACTGCTTTATTTATGAAGATAGCTCATTAATCGTGCTTAATAAGCCTTCGGGATTAGCAGTTCATGGTGGAAGTGGAATTAACTTGGGTGTGATTGAGAGTTTAAGAGTGCTTATGCCGCGTGAAAAGCGGCTAGAACTTGTACACCGTTTGGATAGGGATACCTCAGGATGTTTAATTATTGCAAAAAAAGCATCTGTTTTGAAAAAACTGCACGAAATGATTCGTGAGAATGAAATGGAAAAGCAATATGTGGCTCTAATGAAAGGTCGCATGATGCAAAAAGAAGTGGTAGTTAAAGCACCCTTGAAAAAGTTTGTGACTCAGTCAGGTGAAAGAATGGTCACCATTGATGAAGAAGGTAAAGCTGCAAAGACGATTTTTTATCCAAAGCAGGTTTTCGAGAACGCAACGTTAACGGATATAAAATTGATCACAGGACGCACTCATCAAATACGGGTACACAGTATGCATTTGGGCCATAATATCGCCGGTGATGAAAAATATGGTGATAAAAGCTTTAATGCTGAAATGAAAGCGATGGGACTGAAGCGCCTATTTTTACACGCACGAAGTGTAAGGTTTGAGCATCCTGTAACAGGGGAGATAATGAATCCTATTGCCACTATGGATAAACAATTAACTGGAGTGTTAAAAAAATTAAGTGATGTATAAATTATTAGTATTTGATTGGGATGGTACCTTAATGGATTCCCAGCAGGAGATAATCAGTTGTTTTCAATGGGCAACGCACGACCTGAGTATGGAGCCGCCAACTGACGAGGCTATAAGAAATATTATTGGTTTGGGCATGCGTGAGGCAATTACTGCACTTTTCCCCACGCTTAATTCACCCGAGCAACAGTCTGCACTCGTGGAGCGTTATCGTCATTACTATTTTTCGCCGCAGAAACCACCATCCGCACTTTTTGAGGGTGTATTGGAGTTATTGCACTCACTTCATGAGCAAGGCTATTTTCTTGCCGTAGCGACTGGGAAGGGTAGGCGTGGTTTAGATGGTGTACTAAAAAATACTGGGCTTGATGCGCTCTTTCACTATAGCCGCTGTGTTGATGAAGCGCATTCCAAGCCTCATCCGCAAATGCTCGAAGATGTCATGGATTATCTGTGTGTTATGCCGAAAGATGCATTAATGATCGGTGACACAGAATATGACCTACAAATGGCTAATAATGCGAACGTAGCAAGTGTTGCTGTTGGCTGTGGTGCACATGAAAAGTCGCGTTTATTGATGCATAATCCATTAGTGTATTTAGATCATACTAACGAATTAGGTGATTGGTTAAAACAGGACCCTATGACAATTTCTCAATCACTTACATAAAACGGAAAGAGAGTTATAACCTGATGACGGATAAAAATGAGAACGATCCTTTGAAAAATAGACCAGAAGAAAAGTCGACTGGTTCAGAAGGTGTGGAGTCGAAATCATCTAATACAGAATCAACAGCAAATAAAGTCGAAAGTAAGGATGATCCGTGGACAAATGATTACGTCACGGAGTCTGTTTCGCCAGAAGTTGGGGCTAATGTGAAAAAAGAGGGTGTTGCTCAAAAAGAGCAGGCGCAAGAGATGAAGCCAAAGGAAAAAGGAAAAGATAAAAAACCAGATTTGTCTAAAGAAGGGTGGGAGCGTGATCTTCTTAATCGTCTAGCATTTTCAGCGGTTAATGAACAGCGTCGAAATCGTCGTTGGAGTGTGTTTTTTAAATTTGCATTTTTAACTTATGTTGTTGGTATTTTAATTATCTACTTTCCTGAAGATCGTGGTGACATACACATAGGGCCGCATACGGCAATGGTAGAAATTTCAGGGCCCATTGCTGATAACGCTTTTGCCAATGCAAATAGCATAATCAGTGGAATGCGTGCTGCCTTCGAGGATAAAAATACCAAGGCTGTTGTGTTGAGAATCAATAGCCCCGGTGGAAGTCCTGTTCAAGCAGGCTATATTAATGATGAAATTTTTCGCCTGCGAGAGAAGTATCCAGATACTCCCATCTATTCTGTTGTAACAGACATGGCGGCTTCAGCTGCGTATTACATAGCCTCTGGAACAAAAGATATCTATGCAGATAAAGCGAGTATTGTTGGCTCCATTGGCGTGTTAATGGATGGCTTTGGTTTTGTTGATACAATTGACAAACTGGGTGTTGAGCGACGGTTGATGACGGCGGGTGAAAATAAAGGATTTCTTGATCCCTTTTCTCCGGTAAATCCTAAGAATGAACAGCATATGCAAAATCTTTTGGATAATGTTCACGAGCAATTTATATCTACTGTGAAAAAGGGACGAGGTGATCGATTGGTTGAGAATCCCGAGCTATTTTCAGGCCTGTTTTGGTCGGGAGAAAAAAGTGTTGAGCTGGGATTGGTTGATGGTCTTGGTAGCCTGGGTTATGTTGCACGTGACATAGTTGGGCAAGAGAAAATTGTCGATTTTACACCTCGACCCAATTATCTGGATCGATTTGCGGAACGTTTAGGCGTAGCGACTGCAAATACGCTATCCTCGGTTTTGTTCCCGCAAGGTGGAATGAAGTAAAAAGTGGAATGAAATAAATTTACTGATAAAAAAGGGGGGGAGTTAAGGAACTTCCACCCCTATATGTTCGAGCATCTGTGTTAACCGAATCAAAGGCAGGCCAATCAAAGCGGTTGGATCATCACCATTCATTCGATTGGTGAGTGAAATTCCAAGTCCTTCTGATTTAAAAGAACCGGCACAGTTAAATGCAGGCTCCTTGTGCAAATAGCGACGAATTTTTTCTTCTGATAAGGCTTTAAACTCAACAAAGAATTTTATCTCTTCTGTTTGTATAAGTGCGCTATTGGTGTGGATTACGCATAAGCCAGTATGGAATGTTACTCGCTTAGCTGAGATCTTTTTCAATTGTTCAACAGCGCTTTCAAGATTTCCTGGCTTACCTAAGATCTCATTATCAATTGCTGCGACCTGATCGCTACCAATGACAATCACATCCACTATTTTTTCTGCAACAGCATTGGCTTTTTCTTTGGCCAGCCGCAGAACCAGTTCAGAAGGTGTTTCGCCTTCCAGTCTGGACTCATCGATGTCAGGTGATGAAATATCAAAATCAAGATGCAAGCGTGAAAGTAGCTCCCGTCGAAAAGGAGAGCTAGAGGCTAAGACGATACGACTCATAGATCCTGGCTTATCCGATTTCAATCAGTGTCTCGTCTGGATTTACGGTATCGCCTTTGACAATATAAATCGTATTGACGGTTCCAGCGACGGGCGCTTGCACCTCAGTTTCCATTTTCATGGCTTCTGTCACAAACAAAGGATCCCCGGCATTTACTGAGTCTCCCTCTTTCACGAGTACTTCGACAATCGTTCCGGGCATGGATGTGGTGACATGGCCAGGTGCTGTCGCTTTTGGTCTTTTGCTACCACTGCTTGAGGAGGATGATGAGATTGCACTTGAAGAAATGCCGCCGCCCATAGGTTCAGTAACAATTTCTGATAGTGTTTCTACTAGTATCTCTTCTGGAACGCCATCTACTGTGAGGTAGAAGGGTCGTTGTGCCTGGAACTTATGGCCGGATCCTGTAATTTTAATATTGTAACTTTCACCATGCATAGTTACGTTAAATTCAGTTGGCGCAACACCACAAACGGTAGCATTATCATCCTTTGGAGGCTCTAGAGGTTCCGCTGTTAGAGTTCCTGCTTTTCTGTTTTCAAGAAAATCACGACCAATGTCCGGGAACATGGCGAACGTAAGCACATCTTCTTCAGATTCTGCAAGTGCACCAATATCAGCTTTGAGGTTTTCCATTTCAGGCTTGAGAAGATCTGCAGGGCGACAGGTAATAATATCTTCATCACCAACCGCTTGTTGTCGAATTAACTCATTTACATCGCTGGGTGATTTCCCATAATGGCCGAGCAGGTAGTTTTTAACTTCATTAGTAATCGTTTTGTACCTTTCCCCAATCATGACATTAAGTACCGCCTGAGTGCCAACAATTTGTGAAGTTGGTGTTACCAGAGGAGGATAGCCAAGGTCTTCTCGGACTCTGGGGATTTCATCCAATACTTCATTAATTCGTTTTAGTTCACCTTGTTCGCGAAGCTGGTTGCTCAGATTTGAAATCATGCCACCCGGCACCTGGTTGACTTGAACGCGAGTATCTAAGCCAGTGAATTCACTTTCAAACTGATGATATTTTTTTCGTACACCCTGGAAATAGAATCCGAGCTCTTGTAGTTTTTCGAGGTCTAGTCCTGTGTCATATTCCGTATTCATAAGCGCAGCAACCATGCTTTCTGTGGCTGGATGGCTAGCGCCTTCTGCAAAAGACGAAATAGCCGTATCAATGTGCAGGCAACCGTTTTCAATAGCCTTTAATTGACACATGGCTGAAAGCCCGGCTGTCGCATGTGAGTGAAGGTGGATGGGGATATTAATTTCTTTATTTAAGGCCTTAATTAACTCTGCAGTAACAAGTGGGGTTAATAACCCAGCCATATCTTTGATGGCAATACTGTCACAACCAAGTTCTTGTAGATTTTTTGCGTTTTCAGTGAAGCCTTGAATCGAATGGACGGGGCTTGTGGTGTATGAAATTGTGCCTTGCGCATGTTTGCCCGCAGCTTTTACCGCCTTTATGGAAGTTTCCATATTGCGAGTATCGTTTAGTGCATCAAAAATTCGGAAAACGTCTATGCCGTTATCCGCAGCTTTCTTGATAAACATTTCAACAACATCATCAGAGTAATGACGATAACCCAGCAGGTTTTGACCGCGCAACAACATTTGCAGACGTGTATTTGGCATTGCTTCTCTGAGCGCGCGGAGGCGTTCCCATGGATCTTCTTTGAGAAACCTTACACATGCATCAAATGTCGCTCCGCCCCACATTTCGAGTGACCAAAAGCCGATCTGATCGAGGCGTTTACACGCAGGAAGCATGTCTTCCGTTCGCATACGCGTTGCGATAAGGGATTGGTGTCCATCTCGTAATACCGTTTCGGTAATATGCACCTTGGGCATTTATAATCTCCTGGAGAGTTTAAATTAAACACGCATATGCGCAGATAAGGCAGCTGCTATAACTGCAGCAAGTTCTCGGGGTGGGCGCCTTAATGAGTAGTTTGAAAGTTCAGGGTGTGCTTCGACAAATCCGGTATCGATTTTTCCACTTTGAAATTCTTCTGTTTTCAGAATTTCCAGTTGGTAGGGGATCGTTGTTTTAACGCCGTATACACTAATGTCGTTTAGCGCGCGTTCCGAGCGTCGGATGACCTCTTCCCAGGTTAGTGCCCATACCGTGAGTTTTACACACATAGAATCATAGTAGGGAGGTATCTGATAACCGCTATAGATTGCACTATCTGTGCGGATGCCTGGGCCACCAGGTGCAAAATATCGGGTTATGCGACCAAAGCTTGGTAGGAAATCGTTTTTTGGATCTTCTGCATTGATGCGAAACTCAACAGCAAAACCGCGGCGTTGAATATCAGACTGTTTAAAAGGAAGAGCTTCACCTGCCGCAATACGAATTTGATTTTGAACAATGTCAATGCCAGTAATAGCTTCAGTCACTGTATGTTCCACTTGAAGACGAGTGTTCATTTCCATGAAATAGACATTTTCGTCGTGATCCATCAAGAATTCTACAGTCCCTGCATTTTCGTATTTCACGATTTGTGCGGCTTTTACCGCAAAAGCACCAAGTTTTTCCCTGAGTTCTTCGTCAACTTGTGGAGAAGGTGCAATTTCAACCAACTTCTGGTGGCGTCGCTGTACAGAGCAGTCACGTTCAAATAGGTGAATGGTGTTGCCATGGCTGTCGGCGAGTATTTGTACTTCTATGTGCCTAGGATTGACTACACATTTTTCCATAAAAACGTCAGCACTACCGAAAGCTTTGGTAGCTTCTGAGATAACCCGCTCATAATTTTTTTCGAGTTCTGATTTGTTGTCACAACGACGAATACCGCGCCCACCGCCGCCTGATGTGGCTTTAAGCATGATAGGGTAGCCAATTTCATCGGCGATTTTTAGTGCTTCACTAAGATCTTTTAGATTTTCTTCAGTCCCAGGTGTTACAGGCACACCTGCTGCAATCATGGCTTTGCGGGCTTGTGTTTTATCACCCATGCGGTGGATAACATCAGAGCACGGGCCGATAAATTTAATCCCTCGTCGCGCGCAAGCTCTTGCCAGGTCGGGGTTTTCAGAGAGAAAGCCATATCCTGGGTGGAGCGCATCGCATCCTGTGGCTACAGCGAGATTGACTATTCTATGAACATTCAAATAGCCCGCGATAGAATCTGGGCCTATATTGTAAGCTTCGTCTGCCTTTTTTACGTGAAGCGCATGACGATCAGGTTCAGCATAGATCGCAACAGATTTAATTCCCATTTCTGCACAAGCGCGGACAATTCGAACAGCAATTTCTCCGCGATTCGCAATAAGTATCTTTTTGATCAAGTGTTGTTCCTGCGTTTTATAAATCTTAATCCATTGATATGCTTATAGTATGCCGATGATTTGGTCATTTAGAAATAAAAGGCGGCAAATCTAATCAACAGCAAAGCAATTCGACTCAATCTTAAGCTTAGATTTCACGTAATTAGCTTTGTAAAGTCAAGTTATTCATACTTTTTTAATAAATTAGTGAAAAATGCAGCGAAACAGGTGGACTTTCTTTTGACAGGAACACAATCCGCGACTATTATTGCCGCCCAATGCCTGAGCGACTACCCGTATTTATAAACCCCGAGAATGTTGCCTCCCGAGGTTTGCAGACTTCAGGGGTTCTGTCTTTGGAAAAAATGGATCGCTTAATTGATCGTTTAGTTGCACCTTTTGGTAAGGTCCGGGTTTCTCTGGCTTTTGCTAAGGAAGGTCAACATATGACAATGCATGGGAATGTTGTTGGCAACATGTTTGTCGAATGTCAACGATGTATGCAGGCGCTAGAATTTAAGGTAGACCATGAGTTTGAACTTGGTCTTATCAAAAGTGAAGCTGAAATAGAATGTTTGTTGCCAGGTCAAGAGCCTCTATTAATAAGTCATGAAGATATTCGATTGGCTGACATAATAGAAGATGAGCTTGAGCTTTTATTGCCGATGTCCGTTATGCATGAGCCTGAGGAGTGCTCTGTAGCTCGGGATTACGGAGTAAATGAAGAGGTGATCATCACAGATGACTCAAGTAATGAACAACCGCCAAAGAAAAATCCTTTCTCGGCACTCGCGGATCTGAAAAAATAGTTGAATAAAGGAGTTAATAATGGCAGTTCAAAAAAGTAAAAAATCTCGTTCCAGACGCGGTATGCGTCGCGCTCACGATGCGTTAAAAGGTCCTACACTTTCTATCGATGCAACAAGTGGCGAAACTCACATCAGACACCACATTACGCCTGATGGATATTATAAAGGTAAGCGAGTTGTTGCAGAAAAAGAAGACTTATTCGCAGACGACGAAGATTAATAGAAGGATCCAGCTTTGAGTTATACCATTGCCCTTGACGCAATGGGTGGTGATCACGGTGCTCCCGTGATCACTGCTGCTGCTAAACAGGTTCTTGACGGAAATAAAGACATACGCTTAATACTTGTTGGGGATCAAGAGGTTTTAACTAAAGAACTGAATGCTATTGGTCTCACTGCATGCGAGAACCTTACTATAAAACACGCTTCTCAAAAAGTAGAAATGGATGAATCCCCAGCCCTTGCGCTTCGAGGGAAAAAAGACTCATCAATGCGAGTTGCCATAAACCTTGTCAAAGAGGGAATAGCAGATGCTTGCGTGAGCGCCGGAAATACGGGTGCTTTAATGGCTATCTCGCGGTTTGTTCTCAAAACACTTCCAGGAATTGATCGACCAGCCATCTGTAGTGCATTGCCTACAAAAAATGGGCATACACATATGCTCGATTTGGGTGCTAACGTAGGTTCTAATCCTGAGCATCTTTTCCAGTTCGCTGTGATGGGATCTACGCTTGTTAAAGCTATGGATAACAATAACACTCCCACTATTGGTTTGCTTAATATCGGTGAAGAAGATATTAAAGGCGATGAGATTGTCAAGAGTGCCAGTAAATTGCTCACAGGAAGTAATCTAAACTACATTGGTTTTATAGAAGGCGATGACGTTTACCAAGGTAAAGTAGATGTGGTTGTTTGTGATGGTTTTGTTGGTAATGTGGCGCTAAAAACCACTGAAGGTGTTGCTAAAATGATTAGTCATTTCATGAAAGAAGAATTCATGAGAAATCCTTTTACCAAAATCGCGGGATTACTGGCAAAACCCGTTTTAAAAGCACTTAAGAGGCGCATTGATCCGCGTGAATATAACGGCGCAACTTTTTTAGGTTTGCAGGGCGTTGTTGTAAAAAGTCATGGTGGAGCGGATGCATTCTCTTTTGCTAACGCAATCAAAGTTGCTGTTGTTGAAGTCGATAAAAAAGTCCCTGAGACAATTTCAAGTCAATTAGAACATCTATTAATGGAAAAGCGAGCCGTTTAATGTACTCGAAAATAGTGGGCACAGGCCGGTATTTACCAGAAAAAGTATTAACCAACTTTGATATGGAAAAGTTGGTGGATACTACTGATCAATGGATCGAAGAGCGCACTGGAATTCGGCAGAGGCATGTTGCTGCAGAAAATGAAACCACTTCTGATCTCGCTTTCCATGCTGCAAAAAATGCAATGGAAGCAGCGGGTGTTAGCAATACAGATGTGGATTTAATCATAGTTGCCACCACTACGCCTGATAGAGTTTTCCCAAGTACAGCTTGCCTGTTGCAAGATAAGTTAGATATTCACGGTTGTCCTGCATTTGATATTCAAGCAGTTTGCACCGGTTTTGTATACGCAATGTCAATAGCAGATAAGTTTATTAAATCAGGTGAATCGAAGTGTGCATTAGTTGTGGGTGCTGAAACACTTTCCCGAATTCTCGATTGGAACGACCGAGGAACCTGTGTTCTCTTCGGTGATGGTGCTGGGGCAGTTGTTCTTAAGCCTAGTGAAGAACCTGGTATATTATCCACTCATATTCATGCTGATGGAGCTTACAATGATTTGCTCAATGTCAGTGCTGGTGTGTCAGATAGAACACAATTGTTCAATGACGGTGCAGCTTATATTCAAATGAAGGGTAATGAAGTATTTAAAATGGCAGTCAATACTTTAGGATCAATTGTTGATGAAACACTTGCAGCAAACAAAATGCAAAAATCAGATATCGACTGGCTAGTTCCTCATCAAGCAAATATTCGAATCATCAAAGCGACAGCTAAAAAGCTGAAAATGCCGATGGATCATGTAGTCACAACTGTTGATAAACACGGCAACACTTCTGCTGCATCCATACCCTTGGCATTTGATGTTGCTATACGTGATGGCCGTATTAAACCTGGTGAAACAGTAATGATGGAAGCTTTCGGTGGCGGATTCACCTGGGGCGCAGTTTTATTTCAGTACTGACCCGGGGTAGTTTGTAAAGTAACCAGCTAAAGAGAATTAATGATGAGTAAAGCGTTTGTATTTCCAGGCCAAGGTTCACAATCTGTAGGAATGTTGTCGGAACTTTGTGAAGAATTTCCTATTGTGTTTGATACCTTCCAAGAGGCCAGCGATGCTGTAGGCTATGACCTTTGGTCCTTAGTCCAATATGGCCCTGAGGATATGTTGAACTCTACAGACAAAACTCAGCCCGCTATGCTCGCGTCAGGTGTTGCTGTATGGCGAGTCTGGAACGAAAAGAACGGTGAAAGACCATCGATTATGGCTGGACACAGTTTAGGTGAATACACTGCGCTTGTTTGTGCTGATGCCCTATCATTTGCTGATGGTGTGAAACTTGTCGCTGATCGCGGACGCTTTATGCAAGAAGCGGTTATTGGTGAGGAGGGTGCGATGGCGGCAATTCTCGGCTTGGAAGATAATAAAGTTATATCAGTTTGTGAGAGCGCTGCGCAGTCTCAAGTTGTCGAAGCAGTTAATTTTAACAGTCCCGGACAAGTAGTCATAGCGGGTAACAAAGCTGCAGTTAATCGAGCAATTGAAGCTGCGAATGAAGCTGGTGCAAAAAAATCAGTGTTGTTACCTGTAAGTGTTCCTTCCCACTGTTCATTGATGAAACCTGCAGCTCAACAGCTTATGGAACGTTTAGCTGATGTGAATATGTCAGCTCCCTCTATACCTGTGATACATAATGTTAATGCGGATGTCGCAGAGTCTGCCGGTCAAATAAAAGAATTATTAGTTAAACAGCTATATCTACCTGTGCAATGGGTTGCATGTGTTAATAAAATTCTCGCAACCGAAGTGTCTGGTGTTATTGAATGTGGCCCAGGGAAGGTGTTGGCGGGTTTAAATAAAAGAATTGCACGTCGAACGCCTGCGTTACCTGTTTTTGATTCTGCAAGTCTTGATAAGGCGCTTGAAGTTTAGTGCGAATTTATTGTGCCGAAGTAGATGGAAATCGGAGAGGGAGGTTTTATGAGCTTGGAAAATGAAGTTGCCTTGGTTACTGGTGCAACAAGAGGAATTGGTAAAGCTATCGCGTTAGCGCTCGGTGAAATGGGTGCAACCGTGATAGGTACTGCCACCAGCGAAAATGGTGCAGGGAAAATTTCCGATTATCTCGCTTCTGCAAGTGTCAAGGGTGCCGGTAAGGTGCTTAATGTCACAGATAGCGCTGCGATCGAAGGTTTAATAAAAGAGATTGGTAAAGAGTTTTCTGCACCAACTATTCTTGTCAATAATGCAGGAATTACACGCGACAATTTATTAATGCGCATGAAAGATGATGAATGGGATGATATTATTAATACCAACCTCACTTCAGTCTTTCGACTTTCAAAAGCATGCTTGCGTGGAATGATGAAAGCTAAACGTGGTCGTATTGTTAGTATTGCATCTGTTGTTGGTGCAAGTGGTAATGCCGGACAAGCCAACTATGCAGCTGCCAAAGCAGGTATCATGGGTTTTTCTAAATCGCTGGCAAGAGAAGTTGCATCGAGAAATATTACGGTTAATGTTGTTGCGCCGGGATTTATTGATACCGATATGACCAAAGACTTACCAGCTGAGAACAAAGAAGCTTTATTGTCTTCTATCCCATTAAATCGTTTAGGCCGACCAGAAGATATTGCTTCAGCTGTTGCATTTTTGTGCTCCCCTAATGGTGGATATGTGACTGGAGAAACAATTCATGTGAATGGTGGGATGTACATGAATTAATTAATTTTGTGAAAGCAGGATTAGCTTGATTGATATTCGATCATTTATTTGTAAGAGAAAGATTATTTCTGTTGTTACTACTATCTTTATCGCTCTATAACTTATTGTTTACAATAGATAAAGAAAAGGATAGTATTTTTTTTGGTTTTGCTCGCGTATCTACTGGAACTGCACTTTAGTTTCCAATACAATACGCAGCATTCAATATTTCAAAAATTTGGAGGAAGTGAGCACTATGAGCAACGTCGAAGAACGAGTCAAAAAGATCGTCGTTGAACAATTGGGAGTAAAGGAAGACGAAGTAAGCCTTGAAGCATCTTTTGTCGATGATTTAGGTGCAGATTCTCTTGATACTGTCGAGTTGGTAATGGCGTTAGAAGAAGAGTTCGAGTGCGAAATTCCTGACGAAGAAGCAGAAAAAATTACCACTGTTCAACAAGCAATTGATTACATCAACAATAACGCAGACAAGTAGTTTGTTGTAAGAAGTTGTCAATGAGTTTTAAAAAGGTCGTTAACACAGTCTGTTAACGGCCTTTTATTTTTTTTGCAAATTAGATTAATTTAAAATTACCGTTGTATTTGATATGAATTAATTTTCAAGCAACGGTTTTCCAGATATGTAATCGTTAGTAGAGTTTTATCATTTAACGGGAGCATGCCAATAAGGATTAGGTTTTGAGAGGGTTGGATTTTGTCGAAACGACGTGTAGTGATAACTGGACTTGGTGCTGTAACACCTTTAGGGCTTTCTGTTTCTGAAACCTGGGAAAATACGCTTGCGGGTAAAAGTGGTATTCGTCCACTCGAACATATGGACGTTTCTAATTATTCAGTGCGTTTTGGGGGATCTGTTTGGGGGTTTGATGCCGCCAATTTTCTTCCTAAAAAAGAAGCAAAAAAGATGGATCCTTTCATGCATTATGGCATGGCCGCAGGGATTGAAGCAATTCAGGACTCTGGTATTGAAATCACAGAAGAAAATGCAGAGCGCATCGGTGTTGCTATAGGTGCAGGTATCGGTGGTGTTGGTGGAATTGAACAAGGTTATGCGGCTTTTTTAAAGGGAGGTCCACGTAAGATTTCTCCTTTCTTTGTGCCTAGTAATATCATCAACATGATATCCGGTAACTTATCAGTCATGTATGGTTTGAAAGGACCTAACTTCGCGATTGTTACTGCCTGTACGACAGGAACTCACAACATTGGTGACGCAGCTCGTATGATTTCATACGGTGACGCAGACATGATGGTCGCTGGTGGTGCTGAAATGGCGACGAGTTACACGGGGCTCGGTGGTTTTGCTGCCGCAAGGGCACTGTCTACACGTAATGATGACCCTGCAAGAGCCAGCCGTCCCTGGGATGTGGATCGTGATGGATTTGTGTTAAGTGATGGTGCTGGCGTTGTGGTTCTGGAAGAATATGAACATGCAAAAGCACGTGGTGCAAAAATCTACGCGGAACTGGCTGGGTTTGGTATGAGTGGAGATGCATACCACATGACACTACCACCTCCAGGTGGAGAAGGCGCACAACGTTGCATGAAGATCGCAATAAAAGATGCAGGTATTAATCCTGACGAAGTGGATTACATTAATGCTCACGGTACTTCGACTCCAGCGGGCGATAAGGCTGAGAGTGATGCCGTTAAAGCGGTGCTGGGTGATCACGCCTATAAAACAGCAGTGAGTTCAACCAAATCGATGACTGGCCATATGCTCGGTGCTGCTGGTGGTATTGAAGCAGTTTTCAGTGCACTTGCCATTAGAGATCAAGTCGCGCCACCGACAATAAATATCTTCAACCAAGATCCAGAGTGTGATCTTGATTATGTGCCGAATACTGCAAGAGAAATGAAAATTGATATTGCAGTGTCTAATTCCTTTGGTTTTGGTGGCACAAATGGGACATTGGTATTTCGTAAAGTCTAAGCTAACTAAAGGCGCTATCGATAGCGCCTTTGTTTTACCATCTCATGCTCTCCGAATTTTATGAGCCATAATTATCAAATCAAAAAGATTGACGAAGTTGTTGATCTACTCGCCATTCATAAAAAGAATCCAGAACGATATCCATTTTTGTTGGAGAGTGTCGCCAGCATTTCCACCAATAGCCAATATGATATTCTTTTCGCATTTCCTCAAGATACTTTAGTGCTTGGAAGAGTGGGGCAATTAACATCAACAAGATCAGATGCTCTTGGAAGTCATCAGTTTCTGACTGAACTGGATCAATGGTTCAACCAAGAAACTATCGAATCCCATCCTGATATTGTGGCACCTTTACCCTTTACCGGTGGTTGGTTTCTCTATTTGGGTTATGAGTTAGCCCAAGAAGTGGAGTCTGTTCTTAATCTTCCGCAGCAGAAAAAAACAACATTACCAGTAGCTTACGCTTGCCGTGTGCCTGCCGCTATTATTGTGGACAAAATTCATGAAGAAACCTATCTTTTAGCTGAGAATAACGTCGCTAAATATCTAGGAGATATGCAAGAAGATATTGAGAATTGTAATTCCAGCGATTTGCCGAAGCAAATTGGTCTAATTGCAATGGCGGAGGAAGATCCTCAGCGCTACATAGATTCGATTGGAATTATTAAAAAATATATTGTTGACGGTGATGTTTTTCAAGTTAATTTATCTCGCAGTTGGGATGTTGAATTGTCTGACTTTGTTTCATCCACTGAGCTTTATGCTTCGCTACGTAAAAGTAATCCATCCCCGTTTGCAGGACTAGCATGTATTAATCATTCAGCTATTATAAGTTCATCCCCGGAGCGACTAGTCAGAGTAAATCTTGATACAGTAGAAACCCGACCCATTGCTGGTACCCGGCCTCGTGTTCGTAACGGTTATGGGAATGTAAATAAAGATGCAGATAATGCGTTACGGGCCGAATTAATTGCCCATCCCAAGGAGCGCGCTGAACATGTCATGTTAATTGATTTGGAGCGTAATGATCTAGGTCGAATTGCTAAACCGGGTTCTGTTTCTGTGGATGAGCTGATGGCATTAGAAACCTACGAGCATGTTCATCACATCGTATCTAATGTGCGTGCTATTAAACGAGATGATATTTCGCCGGGTGAAATAATAAAAGCTGTGTTTCCTGGTGGAACAATAACCGGTTGCCCCAAAGTGCGTTGCATGGAGATAATTGCTGAATTAGAGCAAGCGCCTCGTGAGGCATACACCGGTTCAATGGGATATTTAAACCTTAATGGTGATATGGATTTGAACATCTTGATTCGTACTATTACGCAAACGGGTAAACAATTGCATATTAGAGCCGGTGGCGGTATTGTGGCAGATTCCGAGCCTGAGAAAGAATTGCTAGAGACGCGAGCAAAAGCGAAAGGGATGCTAAACGCGATCAATTATGATTTTGATAAATGGAAAACCTGAACAAACCCTCAGTTGCCTGGATCGCGGTTTACAATATGGTGATGGATTGTTCGAAACCATTGCGCTTCGAAATGGCAAACTTCAGAATTGGTCACTGCATTGGCAACGATTAACTATTGGCTGTGAGCGTCTTTATCTCCCCTTCCCAGAAGAAGAAAAAATACTGGATGATATTGGGCAAGTTACAAGTGGGGTTGAGTCAGCTGTTGTAAAAATACTCTATACACGCGGTGTCGGAGGCAGAGGTTATGCTTTTTCAGAGGTGACACCTACACGTATCATAATGCAATTTCCCTTGCCTAAATATCCAGATACAAATAGTAATGAAGGTGTTAATCTTTATCTCTGTAAAACCAGATTAGCTCACCAGCCCTTACTAGCAGGTTTAAAACATTTAAATCGTTTAGAAAATGTTTTGGCTAGAAATGAATGGGACGACACAAAGTATGCAGAAGGATTGCTTTGTTGCACGAAAGGTAGTGTCATTGAAGGGACAATGAGTAATATTTTTATGGTGAAAAATAAAATGTTATACACACCTGAATTATCGCAATGTGGTGTAAGAGGTGTTACGCGAACTCGTATTATTCAGCTTGCTGAAGAAAATAAAATGAAAGTGGTTGAAGATAATTTATCACTTGATGATCTGTGGCAAGCAGATGAAATTTTTATCTGCAATAGCATTATAAGAATTTGGCCGGTAAAAAATATTGCTGATTTTAATTTCTCTACGTCACCCAATTTAAACCCTGTTACTCGACAACTTCAACATTTGATTAACTGATTACCATGAATTTAATCTATAAATTGGCTGGTATTGCATTTATCATTTTAAGCCTGGTTGTTGGTTGGCTGTGGCAGTCACTTAATTCTTTTTCTACTTCATCCATTAGGCTTGCCAGCGAGCCAGTAACATTCACTATTGCTCCTGGAAGTTCTATCGCACAAATCGCTTATCAATTAGAACGTGATTCTATTATCTCTGATGCATCACGCTTTCGTTGGATGGTAAAGCTGGATGGTGGCGATAAGATAGTTAAAACCGGCGAATATGAGCTAAAGCAGGGCATGACGCCGAAAGATTTATTGGTGCTATTTGTTTCTGGAAAAGTGAAGCAATATGCTTTTACGATTGTTGAAGGCTGGTCATTTAGACAATTGCTGGAAGCGCTTATTGGCAATACTCATATACAACACACACTCAAGGGCAAATCAGAAGCCGATGTTATGACAGCCTTGGGATATGAGGGGCAACATCATGAAGGGCGTTTTTTGCCGGATACCTACCATTTCCCATCAGGGAGTACAGATGTGGCATTTCTTAAACGTGCTTACCAATCAATGGCAAAAGCCTTGGAAGAAGAGTGGCAAGTTCGAGAAAAAGATCTACCGTATGAAAGTTCATACGACGCATTAATTATGGCATCTATTGTTGAAAAAGAGACTGCTATCGCATCAGAACGCAAAGAGATAGCAGGCGTTTTTGTTCGTCGATTAGAGAAACGAATGCGATTGCAAACTGATCCCACCGTCATCTATGGGATGGGAGATAGCTATAAAGGTAATCTGAGAAAAAAAGATTTAATAAAAGATACTCCGTATAATACTTATCGACGTAAAGGCATGCCGCCCACCCCGATTGCTCTGCCCGGAAGAGCGGCGATAAATGCAGCACTCCACCCGGCAAAAACAAATGCGCTTTATTTTGTAGCGAAAGGGGATGGCAGCCACTATTTTTCTGAAACAGTTAAAGAGCATAATAAAGCTGTGCGCAAATATCAAATTAGACAACGAAAAGCAGATTACCGAAGCACACCAGCCAACGCGACTAAAGAACAATGAGCCTTTTTATTACGGTTGAGGGTGGTGAAGGAGGTGGAAAATCCACCAATATGATTTATATCGCTGATTATTTAAAAGCCAAGGGTTACGAAGTCGTCGAAACCCGAGAACCGGGTGGAACAGCACTTGGAGAAAAGTTGCGCAATCTGTTGTTGGATAAAAATATTTCGAATATGGATTGCAGCACTGAACTTTTGCTGATGTTTGCTACACGCGCACAACATATAGCTGAAGTCATCAAACCTGCGTTAGACGCAGGTAAATGGGTCTTATGTGACCGTTTTACTGATGCCACTTACGCCTACCAGGGTGGTGGAAGAAATATTCCCATGGAACGTATTGCTGTCCTTGAAGATTGGGTACAAGGTGAGTTGCGACCAGATCTAACACTACTGCTTGATATTCCGGTAGAAGAGGGAATGAAACGGGCTACGCTGCGCGGTGAAAAAGACCGATTCGAACAGGAGCAGATCAGTTTTTTCGAGCGTGTACGCCAACGTTATTTAGCTATGGCAGCACAGCAACCTAATCGATACCGGATTATTAATGCAGCACAAACGTTGGAATGTGTTCAGAGCGATATCAAGCAAGTGCTTGAAGAGGTTTGTTGTCAGTGATCCTACCTTGGCAACAAGATCAATGGCAAAACATGATGCAGCGTATTGCATCAAACAAAATGGCTCATGCTGTTATTTATACGGGTCCTGAAGGTGTGGGCAAAACCAACTTCGCTCACGCATTCGTTCATCGGTTATTTTGTAAACAGCCTGTTAACAATCAAGCCTGTGGGTGTTGTGATGCTTGCCATTTATTGAAAATTAATCATCATCCTGATCTCAAGTTGATTGCTCCTGCTGAAGGGAAGCAGATTATCAATATTGACCAGATTCGAGAATTAATTGAATACCAAAATCTAACGCCACATTCAGCACCGAAAAAAGTCGCAATCATTGAGCATGCTGAAATGTTGAATATCAATGCCTCAAACAGTCTATTAAAAACACTGGAAGAGCCACCTGCTAGCTCCATGTTAATTTTGATAACACATTATCCTGATCGACTTTTACCCACTATACGAAGTCGGTGCCAGCGTGTTGAGTTTACTTCCCCTAATTTCCAGCAAGCATTAACGTGGCTCATGCCTCAAGTGAATAACGATGAATCTTTAGCAAGTAGCCTACTTGCACTTGCCAATAATGCGCCGTTAAAAGCGTTAACTTATGCTGAAAATAACATGATTGATCAGCGCAACAATTTTTTTAAATCTTTGCAGGCGTTAAATCAAGGGAAACTAAATCCAGTTACAGTTGCTGCTAGTTGGCTGAAACAGGATTTCGACATCATGCATTATTGCATGACCAGCTGGATTATCGATATGATCAGATTAAAAGCAAGTAGTGAACCTCCTATGCTGGCTAATCCTGATCTTAAACAAGCACTCAGAAAAATGAGTGAAAGTATCGGTTTGCGTGGTTTATTGAATTATTATGAAACGCTCAATAAAACAGTCGAATGGAAACGTTCAAATATTAACGCACAGATGGTATTGGAAGACATTTTAATTCAGTGGGTAAGAATTAGTCGGCATAGAAATGATGTCATAACATGAGTAGTGAAAAACCAAATCGCGGTGAATTATTAAATATAAAGTTTGAAGATAGGGACTCGCTTTATCTTGCCTATATGCCTTTTATCAAAAATGGTGGTGTATTTGTTCAAACAAGCAATCTTTATAATATTGGTGATGAAATATTTCTAGTTATGATTTTGCCTGATGAAACCGAGAAAACACCAACGGCGTGTCGTGTCGTATGGCTGACACCCAAAGGCGCACAAAATAATAAAAAACCAGGAATGGGTGTTCAATTTTGTGATAAAGGTATTGCACGTTCTAAAATCGAAAATATTCTTGCTGGAGCACTGAATTCCGAACATCCTACCTATACTATGTAGTTTTAAAGTCACATTTTAATTTTACTAAATATTTGAGAAAAAGTTGCAACCTATGTTAGTTGATTCCCATTGCCATATAAATTGTTTAAAAGGTGCTGAAAGCCCTGATGTTGTTGACGATTATCTTCAAGCCGCAAAACAAGCTGGCGTAGGGGAGTTACTTTGCGTTTCAATCGATTGGGAAACTTATTCTGAAGTGCTATCAATTGCTGAAAACCACAATCAAGTTTATGCCTCTGTAGGAGTACACCCAAATCATGATGAAGGATATGAGCCTACAATAGATGACCTGCTTGAAAAAGCTGCACATGAAAAGGTTGTTGCAATTGGGGAAACGGGATTAGATTATTTCCGAACACAAGGCGATGTTGAGTGGCAAAGAGATCGATTTCGAACTCATATTGCGGCAGCAAAAGAATGTAAAAAACCACTGATTATTCACACTCGTGAAGCGCGCGAAGATACCATTCGACTCTTACAAGAAAATAACGCCGCAGAGGCCGGTGGGGTTATGCACTGTTTTACTGAAACATGGGAAATGGCGAAAGCTGCCATGGATATGAACTTCTATGTCTCTTTTTCCGGTATCGTTACTTTTAAAAGCGCGACTGAAATTCAGGAAGTCGCGAAAAAAATCCCGGCAGATAGAATCCTTATCGAAACAGATTCGCCTTATTTAGCACCAGTTCCGTTTAGAGGTAAACAAAACCAACCTGCCTATGTAAAACATGTTGCAGAGTTTGTTGCTGAGTTAAGAAATATCAGCGTAGAAGAGTTAGCCGAACAGACAACGCAAAATTTCCATCGACTTTTTTTAAACACTAATTGAGATCGTACACCACTAATGCTCTATCTAAAAAAACGTGAAGACAAGCGCCTACGTGCAGGGCATTTATGGATCTACAGTAATGAAATCGATACTAAACGCTCACCATTAAAGTCATTCACAGCAGGACAATGCGTTACAGTATGTTCCCAAGAGGGCAAGCCACTTGGTAGTGCTTATGTTAATCCCCATTCCTTAATCGCTGCCCGCTTATTTGATGAACGTAAAGGCGTATCACTCGATCAAGGTTTTTTCGAACAACGTTTAAAAGATGCATTCGCTCTAAGAGACTTAGCATTTGATAAGCCCTATTATCGCCTCTGTTTTTCTGAAGGAGACTATTTGCCGGGCTTAATCATCGATAGATACGATGAATGTTTTGTTTTACAAATTAATACAGCGGGTATGCAAGCGGCGCAAGAACCACTAATTGCTGCCATTGAAAGTTTGTTTAATCCAAAACAGATTGTTTTAAGAAATGATAGCGGAAGCAGAACGCTAGAAGGTTTGGAAAAAATTGTCCAGGTGATTAAAGGCGATGAAAACGAATCGGTTTATGTGGAAGAGAATGGTGCGCGTTTTCAGGTTGATGTGATTAATGGGCAGAAAACAGGTTGGTTCTACGATCAACGTATCAATCGACAGAATACTCAGCAGTGGGTGAAAGATAAATCTGTCCTAGATGTTTTTAGTTATACCGGCAGTTGGACAATTCCTGCTGCAATGGCAGGTGCCAGCGAGGTAACTGCTATTGATGCTTCTGCGCCGGCACTTGATGTTTTAAAAAACAATGCAGAAGCCAATCAAGTTAGTGGGGCAGTAGCTACTATTTGTGATGATGCTTTTATCGCAATGCAAGCGCTCAAGGATGCTGAGAAAAGTTTTGATATTGTTCTGATCGATCCTCCTGCATTTATCAAGCGTAAAAAAGATCTGAAGGAAGGTTTACAAGCTTATGTACGCGCAAATCGAATGGCGATGAGTTTAGTGAAGCCAGGTGGTTTGTTGATTTCGAGTTCATGTTCTTACCATATGAGCCAGGCTAGTTTGCAAAATAGTCTGCTGAAAGCAAGTCGAAAGATTCGTCGAAAACTGCAGATTCTTGGCTACGGATATCAAGGGCCAGATCACCCCATACATCCGGCGATAGAAGAGACTTCCTATCTAAAAACAATCTTCTCTCGTGTATTGTAATGTTGTGATTGATTATTGTTCAGAAGTAAATCCTTTAACCTAGAAAAATAGATGATAAACTATTGCCATGCTTACATATCCAGAAATAAATCCCGTAGCACTTGATCTAGGCTTCATCCAGATTCATTGGTACGGACTCATGTACCTTGTTGCCTTTGGTACTGCTTGGTGGTTGGGTAAAAAACGTGCGTCATTACCTAACTCGGGCTGGGATGCCAATCAAGTAAGTGACATCATCTTCTATGGCGCATTAGGCGTTGTATTGGGTGGTCGAATTGGTTATGTCTTGTTCTACAACTTTTCAGCATTTCTTGATGATCCATTGATGTTGCTCAGAGTCTGGGAGGGGGGAATGTCCTTCCATGGTGGACTCCTAGGTGTTTTAGTTGCCATGTATCTCTTTGGCCGTCGCTATAAAAAATCGTTTTTCCAAGTGACAGATTTTATCGCGCCATTAGTTCCTCTGGGATATTTTGCAGGTAGAATCGGCAATTTTATCAATGGCGAACTGTGGGGCAGGGTAACTGATGTTCCATGGGGTATGGTTTTCCCAGATGGTGGCCCTGATCCTCGTCATCCTTCCATGCTGTATCAAGGGCTTCTGGAAGGATTAATACTCTTCATTATCGTCTGGATCTATTCGAGCAAACCACGTCCTCTGATGGCAGTTTCAGGTGCTTATGTCTTGGGTGTTGGTGTGTTTCGAATTGTTAACGAATTTTTCCGTCAACCCGATGCTCATTTAGGTTTTATCGCTTTTAACTGGATGACTATGGGGCAATTGCTATCAATTCCTCTTGTTATTTTGGGAATAGTATTAATGAAGTTAGCTTATAAGAATCATAAGCCTGGTAAAGCAAGTTAAAAGCATTTGTCGGAATATTTGGAGTGAATGAATGAAGCAATATCTTGATCTTCTACAAAAAGTGCTAGATGAAGGTGAGACAAAGGAAGACAGAACAGGAACGGGTACTATCAGTCTTTTCGGTGCACAAGCCCGTTATATTTTAAGTGAAGGATTTCCGGTAGTCACAACAAAAAAATTACATCTGCGTTCTATCATTCATGAGTTGCTATGGTTTTTGAAAGGCGATACAAATGTAAAATATCTTCAAGATAACAAAGTGAGCATTTGGGACGAATGGGCAGATGAGAAAGGTGATTTGGGGCCTGTTTATGGTTATCAGTGGCGTAGTTGGCCTGCAGCAAATGGTAAGCATATTGATCAAATAAGCCAAGTTATCGATCAAATAAAAAACAATCCTGATTCACGTCGATTAATCGTATCTGCTTGGAACGTCGGTGAGATTGAAAACATGGCGTTGCCACCTTGTCATGCGTTTTTTCAGTTTTACGTGAGCCATGGAAAGCTCTCCTGTCAGCTTTATCAACGCAGTGCAGATTTATTTCTTGGTGTGCCTTTTAATATTGCTTCATATGCGCTGCTTACACACATGATAGCTCAGGAGTGTGGACTGGGTGTTGGTGATTTTGTTCATACGCTGGGGGATGCTCATATTTATTCCAATCATATGGAGCAGGTTAAACTGCAACTCAGTCGCACGCCAAAAGCATTACCAGAGATTAAATTAAATCCTGCTATAAAGTCGATTTTCGATTTTACTTTCGATGATATTGAATTGATAAATTACCAAAGTGACGAAGCGATAAAAGCACCCGTAGCCGTATGATTATCTCAATGATTGCTGCTATGGGCAAAAATCGCGAACTAGGCCTCAATAATGAGTTGCTTTGGAAACTGCCGGCAGATATGAAGTTTTTTCGCGAAACAACGATGGGAAAGCCGATTATTGTTGGTCGTAAGACTTATGAATCTTTCGGTGGCAAACCGTTGCCAGGACGAAAAAATATTGTGATTACTACGGCAAGTGATTACCAGAGTGAAGGTGCAACAATTGTTCACAGTATTGAAGATGCGATAGCTGAAGCCAGTGATGCTGAAGAAATTATGATCATTGGCGGTGCCAGCTTTTATCAACAAATGTTACCAAAATCAGATCGCCTTTATTTGACGTATGTGAATGGTGAATTTAAAGCTGATAGTTGGTTTCCCGAGTTTGATTCCACAGAATGGATCGAAAAATCGCATAAGGATTGCAAAGCGGATGAAAAGAATTCCTATGATTACAGCTTTGTTATTCTAGAACGTAATTAGAATTAGCTTTTGTTAAACTAGTATGTATGCTTGTGATTAATGGTTGATCATAGTGGCATAATTCTTGGTGTTATGAACATGACTGTAAATAGACATGTTTTATGCCCAAATCTCACTTACTTTTTTTACTTAAAGCTAAGAACGCTCTGAGCTACTTATGGTTGGGTGTGTCTATATTATTCCATTCAATTTGTTCAGGAAATGAAGCTTCAATTGTCTCGGGCTATAATCCAATACCCAACGTTGAAAAAGATGTTGAGATTGTAAAGTCAAAAATCGATATGCAATTTTCAGAGTTGCTTAAAGTCCGTGCTGGTTATTATATTTTCATTGACAATAAAAATACCTATCATGGTTATTCCGGTTCTACACGTATTGGTTCACCAAATCGACTATATTTGGACTTTGCCTACAAATACTCTCAATCCAATAGTTATTTTCCACATCAACACGCTGCTTTAACTTTAATGACGCGGCTGCCAGGAACAGCGGTAGGTGGTTTTTATAAATATAGTGAAAAGCGTTACACATTTACCATTCATCGTCATGTGGCAATTAATGTTGGGCACTATAAGAATCATGAATGGTTAATAGGTGGGTTTGCTGTAGATCATTTTGAAAATAAAATACCTCAAATACATGTCATCATAGAACTGGAAAACGAAGCGCAGTTAAGAAAAAATAGCATCAACGCCAAGCTTAAAATAGGCAAACATCATCGAATAAAAAATAATGCGCTGATGGAACCAAGTTTTGGTGCTACTGTCGCTATAGATGGTGATATAGGTTTAGTTCCTGCCTACAAGCAACTCAAATTTATTTATCAATATAGCGGATCACTACTCAGAAGCTCTTATCGAACTGGTTTATCAGTCGGAATTAGATACTTTTTTTGAAGAAGATTTATAGGGTCTGTAAATATGTCATAATATGATGGTTGAATTAGATGGAGCAGGACATTGAAAATAAACAGCACAGCCTATGGACAAGGAGACTCTACCTATCAAGCAGTTGGAGGCGATGACGGTGTTAAAAAATTGGTTAATGCTTTTTATGACATCATGGAAACTATGCCACGCGCAAAAGAGATACGCGCAATGCATGCAGCAGATCTCACGGAAACTCACGACAAGCTTTATCGATTCCTTAGTGGCTGGATGGGTGGTCCTCGTTTGTATAAAGAAAAATATGGCTCAATCAACATCCCTGAAGCTCATCAACATTTGAGCATTGGTGTAGAGGAGCGTGATGCATGGATGTGTTGCATGAGAAATGCGTTAAAGAAACAACCTTATCCTGAAGATTTAAAAGAATATTTGCTTGATCAATTGAGTTTGCCTGCAGAAGCGTGCCGGACAAAATAGCATCAATATTATATCGAATATTGTGTATTCCCACATAATGACGCATTATTCACTGATGATTATAGTGAAGTTCGGATAATACGTGAGCTACCTCCTGATTTGATTAACATAAGTGTAATAGTAGGTTTTTAAATGACAATCAAAAAAATTTCTACAACTCCCTATCAAGGCCAAAATCCCGGTACATCCGGCCTGCGAAAAAAAGTAAAAGTTTTCCAACAAAAAAACTATTTAGAGAATTTCGTACAATCTATTTTTAATAGCCTGGATAATTACCAAGGTCAAACATTGGTCGTTGGTGGCGATGGTCGTTATGGAAACATACCAGCGACACAAACCATTCTAAAAATGGCTGCTGCAAATGGTTTTGGCCGAGTGATTGTCGGCTGTAATGCCTTGCTCTCAACACCGGCTGCATCCTGCATAATTCGTAAATACTCCGCGTTTGGTGGAATTGTTCTTTCAGCGAGTCATAATCCTGGTGGCCCAGACGAAGACTTCGGCATTAAATATAATATTAGTAACGGTGGCCCAGCCCCAGAAAAGTATACAGACGCAATGTATGAACAAAGCAAAAGCATAACAGAATATAAAATTCTTCAAGGCGATGATATAGCTCTTGATCGTGTTGCTGAACTTGCGCTAGGTGATATGAAAATTTCTATACTTGATCCTGTCGTAGATTATGCAGAACTCATGGCAGAAATATTCGATTTTGATGCGATTAAAACATTGTTCAAATCAGGATTCACTATGAAGTTTGATGCAATGCACGCGATTACTGGCCCTTACGCAAAAAATATTATTGAAGATGTATTAGGGGCACCAGCAGGAACAGTTTTGAACGAAAAACCGTTGGAAGATTTCGGTAAAGGTCATCCCGATCCTAATCTTACTTATGCTAAAGAGTTAGTAGAATGTTTGTTCGGTAAAAATGCACCAGATTTTGGTGCAGCGTCTGATGGTGATGGCGATAGAAACATGATACTGGGAAACAATTTTTTTGTTACCCCCAGTGATAGTCTTGCGGTGCTTACAGCTAATGCAGAGTGCGTTCCTGCCTACAAAAACGGATTGTCGGGAGTTGCTAGGTCTATGCCAACCAGCTGTGCGGTTGATAACGTTGCAAAAGAATTAGGAATAAATTGTTTCGAAACACCCACAGGATGGAAATTCTTTGGGAATCTAATGGACGCACACAAAGTCACACTATGTGGAGAAGAAAGTTTTGGAACTGGTTCGAATCATGTCCGAGAGAAGGATGGACTTTGGGCAGTGTTGTTTTGGTTGAATATACTTGCCGCTAAAAAACAATCGGTTGAACAAATAGTCACTGAACATTGGGCTAAATATGGCAGGAATATCTATTCAAGACATGACTATGAAGCCGTAGATAAAGCAAAAGCTGAACAGCTTGTTGAAAATTTACGGAATGGTTTTGAGGCGCTTAAAGGAGCAACATTCAACGGAATGAAAGTGGCTTTTGCCGATGATTTTAGTTATACCGATTCTGTTGATGGCTCGGTTTCTACAAAGCAGGGCGTGCGAATCGTTTTTGAAGATGGTAGTCGTATAGTATTTAGACTTTCAGGTACCGGCACAGAAGGCGCGACGCTACGTATCTACCTGGAGCGATTTGAACCGGATATCAAGAAACAAAGAGAAGATGCTCAAATCTCGCTTGCTGATCTTATTACAATCGCAGATGATATCGCTGGTGTTCGCAAGTTTACAGGTAGAGACGCACCCACTGTGATTACTTAGTCAATCGTTATTTTATTATTGAGTGTTAGAAGGGGTAACAGTCAGATGCTGTTATCCCTTTTTCACTTCTGGAGTATCCAGATATTCTAATAAAAACTTGTAATTTATTGTTGTGGCTGTTATGAATTGCGCTGACTTAATTCTGTAACACTAATATGGATGGGATAGATGTTTTTAACCGATTACTTTTCAGAAAATGAAAATGGTATAAAGTTTAGCCGTAGGCAATCAAGTGACTTTGCCAAGAATATTGCCAACGACTTTAATCCTATTCATAACGAGGATGCAAAACGATTTTGTGTTCCGGGAGATTTGTTATTCTCAATACTGCTTTATAAAAAAGGATTGAGTCAAAATATGCGTTTTGAGTTTTCAGGGATGGTAAGTGAAGGTGTAGCGTTGAAAATTCCTGAGTCTAACGAAACTAAAATTACTATATGCGGAGACAATGGCAAAGAATATCTATCTGTCTCGCGAGAAGGTGAAGTAACAACTAATCCTGATGTTATTGAATGTTTGGTTCGACAATATGTTGCTTTTTCAGGACAAACTTTCCCCCATATTTTGGTTCCATTGATGGAAAAGCACAACGTTATGATTAATCCCTCTCGACCATTTGTTGTATATGAAAGTATGGAGATTAAGTTTGAAAGAATGGACTTTTCGACCTTAAGCTTGGAAATGAGTAATGTAGAACTTGATGTTGTTGGAAAAAGAGGAAATGCCAGTTTCAAGTTCAATCTTATGGAAAACGGAACTACCGTTGGTTCTGGCGTTAAAAGTATGGTCTTAAGTGGTTTACGCCCCTATGAACAAAATAAGATTGACGAGTTGGTTAATATCTATAATAGTGCAAGAAAAAGCTCCTAAGTGATGATGACTGAATCAAAATTAATGCTTTTCTGAGTTTGCGAAAGACTAGTTCAGTCTCTTTCCTTTAGTCTCAATTCCCTCATCTAAATCAATTTTTAAAACCATTCTCAAATCCATTCTAGATCTTTAAGTGAAACAAAATAATTCATTAATGGGCAGATAATCCCTAGGTCTCATAATCCTCAACCTTTCTTCTGGTTAATGTTCAGGATGTTTGGGTATGCCTTTAATCATCAAATTTTCAGCGATCATAATATTAGTGAACTATTTAGTTGGGTGTGGTGCTAGCAGTAATGCAGAGGCTTGTCAGAATCCTCATCCATCGCAAAAAAATATTTGTGAAGCTTCAGAGCCTGTATGGAACAAAATGGATTGGGATAAAAGCACCTGGGGGTAATTATTATGGGGTTCAATATGCGATTTTTTATATTTTTAATTTTATTAGTCTTTACGACAAGTCTTATTGCTGATGAAATTATAGTTCCTCATGTATTTAAAGCGGATAAACGTGCTATCGCATCAGAAGTAAATGAAAATTTTTCTGTTTTGGCAGAAGCGATCAATAGTAATGAAGCTGAAATTGAAATACTCAATATCGAAGTGGTTGAAAATCGAGATAATATCCACGTTCTTGTGGAGCAGCTGAAAAGTAGTGTACAAAGTGCAGATGGACAAAGTTCTCAAATCATCTCCGTTGCACAAACTGTCCAGAATCATGGTGACAATATTAAGGTCATTGAAGATGAATTTGTTTCTAAAAAAATAGAAATTAATTCAAATAAATCCAATATTGACGCTAATAGCACAATAATCGAGTCTAATCATATTAAAGTTTCTCAACAGCAAGCAACAATAGCACTAAAACAAAATAGAATGGTGGGGGGCTGTGAAGAGGGTTCTTCTATTCGAATTATTAGTACTGATGGAACTGTTGTTTGTGAATTTGATAGTGAAAGCGATGCAAATGGCGGAGATGTAACTGCTATTACAGTGGGAAACGGATTGCTCGGTGGCGCTACAAGTGGTGATATTAATCTCGCTGTTGATACCAGCATTATTCAAAAAAAATTGAAAAACGCCACCTGTAGTACTAGAGAGTTGATAACAACTATTATGGAGGATGGCGCTGTTATTTGTTCACCCACCAATGGCGTTAGTGAAATTATTGGTGGTACTGGTATTTCTGTTTCAGCTGACGTAAAGAATGTGGTGACTGTTGATATAAAGCCGAGAAGTATTAACAATTCTGCACTAACCACTAATTCGGTCGATAGTTCTAAAATTCAAAATAATGCAATTAATAGCAGTAGTCATATTGTCGATGAGCCAGGAATTACAACAATAGCTAACGACTTTGCATGTGCTCATATCAAAAACTCTAGTGAATATTGCAATGGGATTTCATTAGCTTTAGAACCTGTATTGATAGCGAGTGTAACCGTTGATGCACCAAATGCAGGACTTGTTTTGCTCAACTTCTCGGGCAACTATTACGTAAGACAATCAGAAGATCCACCTGATGGTTTTTTATTGGAATTTGAGATTAGCGAGTCAGACACGATTCGCGTTTGTGAAACGGTTAGAAAGGATATATTCCCGTATAATCCAATGACCAAATGTAATACTAGTTATAGAGAAATAATTGTAGATGAAAATGATTTTTCGCTTCGAGAAGCAAGAAACAGTGCTCACTCTCAACTACATGTTATGGTTCCTTCCAAGGGAACTTATACATACTATATTTATGGAAAATTCTATAGTTATCCAGAAATTCCGATCGTAGGAGTCAGAGAGCATTCTTTTACTGCTATGTATTTCCCCACATCATATTAAATGACTGTATTGGGCTCAAATACTCGATGTATATAGACTTAATCAAATCAATTAAGCAAATTCAAATATTGTGTTAATGGGTTGCTAATTAAAAATGTTCATAATCCTCTGCTTACTAGTTAATGAGATCTTTGAATCTTTTATTTGCTGACAACGCTGCTAAGACTGTTATTTACACTTGGTTGTCTAGCGGTATGTGGAGGCAGTATTGATTTGGATGAATGTAAAGCTTCTTTCTTTCTCAAAAACAAGTTTCTAATGCCTTAAAGTTCGTCTGGAACAATCTGGGTTGGAATATTTGTATTCATCAGGGGTAGTTAATATGGAGTTGAATATGCGTGTTTTTATGTTTTCCTTGCTACTTATTTTTGCGACAAATATTGTTGCGGATGAAGTAATAGTACCTCACGTGTTTAAAGCAGATAAACGTGCTGTTGCAGCAGAAGTTAATGAAAATTTCAATATATTGGCTGGAGGAGCGAATAATAACCGAACTACATTAGAAATGTTAAATATCGACGTGAATAAAAATCGTGATAATCTTAGTGATCTTGCAGAGCAGCTGAATAATGACTTACAAGCAACCAGTGCTCAAAGTGCTCAGATCACAACAGTCACAGAAAGTACACAGAATCATAGTGAAAGTATTAAAGGCATTGAGAATGCACTAGATTTAAGAAAAATAGAGATTGATTCTAACAAAACAAAAATTGATACAAATAGTATTAAAATAGAATCCAATAGAATTAGTATTTCGGAACAACAAACTGCAACAGTGCTAAAGCAAAATAGAGTAGTAGGTGTTTGCGAAGAAGGTTCCTCTATTAGGGTTATCAATGTAGATGGAACTGTCGTTTGCGAGAATGATGACAAAGGCATTGAGGCTAAAGGAGATATTACTAGTGTCACTGCGGGAAATGGATTGATAGGTGGCGGTACAAATGGCGACGTTAATTTAGCTGTGGATACCAACATCATTCAAGAAAAATTGAAAAATGCGACTTGCCAAGAAAATGAATTCATATCAAATATTGCGGGAGATGGCGCAGTAACATGCGCTTCCACTCACAGAGTGAGCGAAGTAATTGGTGGAGATGGCATTTCAATTTCATCAGGAGCAAATAGCTCTGTGACGATTGATATAAAACCGGGAAGTATTAATAATGCGGCATTAGCTAATAATTCTGTTGAAGCTTTTAATATCCGATATGAGGCAATAAACAGTACTGATCATATTGTCGATGAGCCAGGTGTTGCAACAAAAGTTAATGACTTTGTATGTGAACATTCATCATATAGTCAATGTGAAGGAATTGAATTGTCAGAGCAAGCAGTGCTAATAGCGAGTGTAACTGTAAGTGCACCAAATGCCGGTTTTGTTTTTCTTAGTTTCTCTGGTAATTATTATATTCAGATACCATTTGATATTGAATTTGTTGATCCATTTGATTTGATATTTGAAATTACTGAGCCAGAACTGAATGGTATTTGTGAAACGTATGATCCTGATTCAGGACTGACAAAATGTAATAATAGTTATAGAGAGATATCCATTGGTGATGAAGTTAATATTAACAGATATGTAAAGGGGAATGTCCAATCTCAGCTTCAGCTGATAGTACCTTCAAGCGGAAACTTCACCTATAAGGTGTATGGGAAAGTTTCTTCTCATTCTGAGGGTAGCCCAGTTTATCCTTATATGGAAATCAGGGAACACTCACTGACTGCCATTTATTTCCCTACCGAATATTAAGTTAACAATAGTTCAATAGCCGCGATGACCTCGCGGCTTTTTTGTGTCAAAGAAAATTTCCTTATATTCATAAATTAATCAATTTGATTTTTCATCTAAGCTGGATTAGTCTGCTACAACTTAATTTATGGTTTATATTCACCACAAATAAAAAGGGATTATTACGATGAAAAAACTTGGGTTGTTTGGTGTTTTGTTTTGCGTTTGTAGTTTTGTGTTTGCAGGAGATCGCACATCTTCTGTGGATGGTGTGTCTGTTTACATAATTTCTCCCGCTAATGGAGAAGTTGTTGCTCGAACTTTCAAGGTAAGGTTCGGCTTGAGCGGAATGGGAGTCGCTCCTGCGGGGATTGATAAGAAAAACACCGGCCATCATCATCTATTAATTGATGGTAAAAGGCTTCCAGAAATGAATTCACCTATGGGTAAAGGTGTAAAACATTTCGGTGGTGGGCAAACTGAAACTATTTTAACCTTAGAACCCGGCGAGCACACTTTGCAGCTAATATTGGGTGACAAAAATCATGTGCCCCATAACCCGCCCATTATTTCCCAGCAGATAACGATAATGGTTAGGTAAATAGCTGATTAACTAACCGTTAAGAAAGCAAAATGATGTGAGGACAGTCGCAAAATTAGGAGCTTCTCCGAGAATGGAAATATCACACAGATGAATGTGAATAAATTTGTGTGATATTGCGGAAAGCGAGGTGATTTGTGTGGAAAACGGGAAAAATAATCTCATCATCATTTCCTCTCTTCTTCTTGTCTGCTACATAGATGATCAAACCTAAAGCTGTATTTGAAGAAACTGAGAACGATACCGAGCGCTAGAGAGGTGTTCTTTAAGCCGCTTTAAAGATCCATAAATTACCAATTCTGGTAGCAGTTTTTCCGTTGAATTATTATTCAATTTATACTCTTCGACATTTATTTTCTTATAAGAACTCAATTGATTTCTGTTTTATAGAATAATGAAAATCTCAGTTTGTTAACGAGTATCCCATAAAATTAAAATTGTCATACAACAACAGTGCAAATATTAAACATTTAATCCTATAATGGTTAAAAATTAATCTTATTTGTGGAAAGAATTTATCTCATACAATGTTAGCAATTATATAAAGTGATAGATTTGTGTAAAATTAGCCGAATGAATCTGATTTTTAGAAAGGAAGGCAGTTGGAACAATATAGAGGAACAACAATTCTCTCAGTAAGGAGAGGGGATAAAGTCGTAATTGGTGGTGATGGCCAAGTTTCCTTGGGTAATACCATCATGAAAGGTAATGCGCGAAAAGTCAGGCGTTTATATCACGGAAATGTTATTGCGGGTTTCGCAGGCGGTACAGCTGATGCTTTCACCTTGTTCGAACGATTTGAAGGCAAATTAGAAAAGCATTCTGGAAACTTGTTGCGTTCCGCTGTTGAGCTGGCTAAAGATTGGCGAACAGATCGTGCACTACGCAGGTTAGAAGCGCTACTTGCTGTCGCGGATAAAAATGATTCGCTCATAATTACTGGAAATGGTGATGTTATCGAACCTGAGAACGATGGCTTAATTGCGATCGGTTCCGGTGGCGCATTTGCGCAATCAGCTGCACGTGCTTTATTGGATAGCACAGAATTGGATGCGAGAACAATTGTTGAGCGATCATTGGGTATAGCAGGTGACATCTGTATCTATACCAACCATTCATTAACCATTGAAGAACTTGATACCGAGCAGTAAGAGATATAATTACCTTATCACCAACGTTGAAACGTATCAGAGGATTAAAGCGAAATATTATGTCGGAAATGACTCCACGAGAAATTGTTCAAGAACTGGATAATCATATTATTGGCCAACAAGAAGCAAAGCGAGCAGTAGCCATCGCGCTACGTAATCGTTGGCGTCGTAATCAGCTCCCCGAAGAGCTACGAAATGAAATTACGCCAAAAAATATACTCATGATTGGTCCAACCGGTGTGGGAAAAACAGAAATTGCTCGTCGCTTGGCGCGTTTGGCTAATGCGCCTTTTATTAAAGTTGAAGCAACAAAATTTACCGAAGTTGGTTATGTCGGCCGTGATGTTGAATCAATAGTCAGAGATCTTATTGACGTCGCTATTAAGTTGACACGAGAAGAAGCGAAAAAACAAGTCCAATCTAGAGCAGAAGAAGCTGCGGAAGAACGTGTATTGGATGCCTTGATAAGGCCTGCACGTGATAGTGGTTTTACTTCCCCCGGCTCGGAAGAGTCAACTTCTACACGCCAACGGTTTCGTAAAATGTTACGAGAGGGGAAGCTCAACGATAAAGAGATTGAAATTGAAGTTCGTGAACACGTGGGTGTTGAAATTGTCACACCTCCTGGTATGGAAGATATGAGTAGCCAAATCCAAAGCCTATTTCAGAATATGAATGCAGGAAAAACCAAAACACGAAAAGTTAAAGTGGGTGATGCACTGAAACTCATGCTCGATGATGAAGCTGCAAAATTGGTGAACGAAGACGAGTTAAAGCTTAAAGCACTGAATGCGGTTGAGCAGAACGGCATTGTTTTTCTTGATGAGATGGACAAGATCTGCAAACGTCAGGAGAGTAGTGGCGGGGATGTCTCACGGGAAGGTGTGCAACGCGATCTCTTACCATTGGTTGAAGGATGTACTGTATCAACTAAATACGGCATGGTAAAAACTGATCACATTTTGTTTATCGCTTCTGGTGCATTCCATCTGACTAAACCTTCTGATCTTATACCTGAATTACAAGGTCGTCTGCCTATTCGTGTTGAATTAAGCGCGTTGGGTGCAAAAGAGTTTGTTCGTATATTAACAGAACCAAATGCATCGTTAACTGAACAATATATCGCATTAATGAGTACTGAAGAGTTAGGGCTTGAGTTTACCGAGGATGGCATTCAGCGCATTGCGGAAGTCGCCTGGGAAGTTAATGAACGTACTGAAAATATTGGTGCACGAAGACTTCACACTGTGATGGAACGTCTGCTCGAATCAGTTTCTTATGAAGCGTCAGATCAAAGTGGACAACACATTGTGATCACAAAAGAATACGTGGACGAACACCTTGCTGCACTTGTGGTGAATGAAGATTTAAGCCGCTACATACTCTAAAGGTAAAAGTAATATGAATGGTCCAATGCCAACTGAGATTAAGTTGCATCAAAAATCTCGAATACTTGAAGTGACTTTTGATGATGGCTCTCATTTCAATTTTACTTGTGAATTTCTACGTGTACATTCTCCTTCAGCTGAGGTTCGAGGTCACGGCCCCGGTCAAGAGACTTTGCAGCTTGGCAAAGAGGATGTAGAAATTAATAAAATCGAACCTATCGGAAGGTATGCTATCAAGCCATATTTTTCGGATGGACACGACTCTGGAATATTCTCCTGGGTTGAGCTGCATAAGCTGGGGATACATCAAACAGAGTTGTGGAACGATTATCTTGCACAGCTCAAAGCGGCTGGACATGAGCGGAAAGTTACCATTCCAAACTAATCCGGATAATAATTCATGAAATATCCGAACAATACAAAAGAATCAACATGACGACAGAAGAAAAAAATAACCAAGACAGCACTCACTT
This sequence comes from uncultured Ectothiorhodospiraceae bacterium, assembly GCA_945787715.1. Classification (GTDB taxonomy): domain Bacteria; phylum Pseudomonadota; class Gammaproteobacteria; order S012-40; family S012-40; genus CALZJE01. Next base: position 87,633 of record CALZJE010000002.1, read on the forward strand.
CGGATACAAACAAGTTAAAACTGAAGAGAAAGCAGGAAAGGTTGCAGAAGTATTCCATTCGGTTGCAGATAAATATGATGTGATGAATGACCTGATGTCATTTGGAGTTCACCGTTTATGGAAACGTATTACCATGGAGTATGTTCGTCCTCGACCAGGACAGAAAATGCTCGATCTTGCAGGAGGCACAGGTGATCTTGCCTCCAAGATAGCCGCCAAAGTCGGTGAAGATGGACTGGTTATACTCTCTGACATTAATGATTCAATGTTGAAGGTAGGGCGAGATCGCTTAATTGATAAAGGTCTGGTCAGTAATGTGAGATATGTGCAGGCAAATGCTCAGAGTCTACCGTTCCCTGATAACTATTTTGACTGCATTACCATTGCCTTTGGTTTGCGCAACGTCACGTTTAAAGAGCAGGCGCTAGCGTCTATGTATCGAGTGCTCAAGCCCGGTGGAAAGGTACTCGTATTAGAATTCTCAAAGCCTGTTTTGCCGGGGCTAGATAAAATTTACGATTTTTATTCCTTCAAAATTTTACCTCAAATGGGTAAAGTGGTCGCGAGCGACGCAGACAGTTATCAATATCTTGCTGAATCAATTAGGATGCATCCAGACCAGGAAACTCTGAAAGGGATGATGAGCGAAGCAGGTTTCGAACGCTGCGACTACACCAATATGTCTGGTGGTATTGTTGCCTTGCATCGCGGATACAAATTTTGAGCGAAACCCAAATTGATTTAGAAGAATACGCAGGATTTGGTCGCCGATTAGCAGCTGCCATAATTGATACTGTTATTCTTGGTATTTTAGCGGCTATCTTGCATTATCTAATCTTTGGTAACAGTGGATTGGAAATTGTGATTGGTCCTGAAGGATTTAACATCCAATCTAATAGTGGTTGGATCGAGCAGTTATTATTTCTTGTAATCACGGTTTTTATGTGGATTAAATTTCTAGGCACTCCTGGGAAGCTTTTACTTGGCTGTCATGTTGTTGATGCGGAATCGAAACAAGCATTGCAATTAGGACAGGCGATTCTCCGTTACGTCGGTTATTTTGTTTCACTTCTCCCTCTCGGTTTAGGGTTTTTCTGGATTATCTGGGATAAACGCAAACAAGGTTTTCACGATAAAATTGCCGGCACTGTCGTTATCGTAGAATCACATCATAGAGAAAATGACGAATCTCAAAAAACTCTGGAACAGTTAGTGGAAGAATTACGATGAACTTGCCACCAGGTTTTGCCCCTTTGATAGAACTGCCTCTAAATCGTGCCTTACAACTTGATGATCATACATTACAGAGCGTTATTGCACTTAATGGGAAAGTGATTGGCATTGATTTACAAGTGTTGAATATTCAATTCTATCTTGCACCGACACTCGATGGTATTCAGGTGCTATCTAGCATTGATGGCGAACCAGATACAATCATTCGCGGGACTCCAATGTCACTTCTACAAATTGCCATAACAAAAGAGCGTGATGCTCTTATAAAAGGTGAAGTGACTATTGATGGCGATATGCAATTGGGACAAAAATTCCAGCGCATTCTCAACGGTCTCGATATTGATTGGGAGGAGCCTTTCTCCAAAATTGTGGGAGATGTGGCTGCTCACCAGGTTGGTGAAGCCATAAGAAGCTTTGCTGAGTTTGGCAAGATGGCGTTAAGTTCATTAACAAACTCAACGTCGGAATATTATCAAGAAGAGACACAAGATATTATCAATAGCACTGAGTTGGATCGCTTTAGTAATACGGTTGATAAGGCACGTGCAGATGTTGATCGCTTGGAAGCACGTATAAAGAAATTAAGTAACCTCTCTGCATAGATAAATGACACAATTATCAATCCAGGTTTTCTGGCTTGTTGTGAAATTGAATGAGAAATTTTAAGGACAGCTTTTGTGATACCCGTTCGCCAGATGATGCGCTTATTGCATATTAATCGCGTATTAGTTAAACATGGACTAGATGATTTAGTATTTGCGATTCACCTTTTTCGCCCAGTGCGTTTTGTTCAAAAAGCGATGCCCTGGCGGTGGTTTAAAAAGGAAGATGCACATCCAATGGGGGAGCGTATACGCTGTGCCTTGGAAGACCTCGGGCCAATTTTTGTCAAGTTTGGGCAAATGCTCTCTACAAGGCCGGATTTGTTACCGCCTGATATAGCGAAGGAGTTGTCTAAGCTGCAAGATAAAGTCCCTCCTTTTCCCAGTGAAGTAGCTAAGCAAGTTATAGAAAAATCTTACGGTAAAAACATTGAAGAGATATTTGCCGCGTTTGAACCAAAACCACTCGCATCAGCGTCAATTGCACAAGTCCATGTTGCTCAATTACACGATGGCAAAGAGGTTATTGTCAAAGTCGTTCGCCCTGACATTATTAAAACCATCACGCGTGATATTGCATTGCTGTATGTGATAGCAGAACTTGCTCAAAAATACTGGGCTGATGGTCGACGCTTGCGACCTGTTGAGGTGGTCAGTGAATATGAAAAAACAATAATTGATGAATTGGACATGCAGCGCGAAGCAGCTTCAGCCACCCAAATACGCAGAAATTTTGCTGAGTCAAATTTACTCTACATTCCAGAAGTTTATTGGCCTTATACACGAAAATCCGTCATGGTTATGGAGCGTGTTTATGGTACACCGATTGGCAATGTTGATGTGTTAAGAGAGCAAAATATTGACTTGGTAAAACTTTCGGAACAGGGAGTGCAAATATTTTTTACACAGGTTTTTAAACATAACTTCTTCCATGCAGATATGCACCCCGGTAATATTTTTGTTTCTTCTGAAGGCCAATATATTGCTATCGACTTCGGTATTGTCGGTACTTTAAATCCTGAAGATCAGCGCTATCTGGCTGAAAACTTTCTTGCGTTTTTTAATCGTGACTATCGACGAGTTGCTGAATTACACGTTGAATCGGGATGGGTACCTTCAACGACAAGGGCGGATGAGTTTGAATCGGCTATTCGATCTGTGTGCGAGCCAATTTTTGAAAAACCATTAAAAGAAATTTCATTTGGCCAATTGTTATTGCGACTATTTCAAACAGCAAGACGTTTCGATATGGAAGTGCAGCCACAACTTGTGTTACTGCAAAAAACTTTACTGAATATTGAAGGCCTGGGTCGCGAATTAAATCCTGACCTTGATCTTTGGAAGACTGCCAAACCTTTTCTCGAAGGTTGGATGGCTGAGCGCATTGGTGTGCGTTCTATGTTCAAAAAACTTGGTATTAATGCGCCTTTGTGGGTTGAAAAATTACCGGAAATGCCAGCGCTTGTTTATGACACTATGACGCAAATGAAACGGTATCACCAGCAGCAACTTGAGCAAGATAAAAAGAGTGAAGCGCTTCATAAACAGATGATCTCCATCACCCAAAAGGCATACATAGTTGTGTTTGGCGCGGCGTTAATTATCGCAGCTACACTTTTTACCGTATATTCTCAGCAGTCAACAATCGAATTGGAAGATGTGCCATTCTTTGGCTGGGTATTACTCAGTTTTGGCTTTGGCATTCTCTACTACGCATGGCCCTCCCAAAAACGAACTTAGTACACTCTCTCGGGGCTTATACTTTTCCCTGGAGGGATTATAACCAGGTTAGATTGTATATTAACGGTGAATCATTTTTTCCAGCCATGCTCACTGCTATATCAAATGCAAAACATTATGTAATGTTAGAAATGTATCTCGTAGAATCCGGTTTGATTGCTACTCGCTTTATACAAATGCTGAACGAGGTAGCGGAGAGAGGCGTAAAAGTCTTCTTATTGTTTGATGCCTTCGGTAGCAGTGGTTTTAAAACAGCTGACAGGGATAAACTGGCTCACGAAAATATCTCTTTAATATTTTACAACCCACTTAATTACGGTACACTCCGGCGAAATCTGTTTCGGGATCATCGAAAAATTCTAGTAGTTGATAAAACAAGCGCGTTTATTGGTGGTGCAGGAATTGCGGATGCGTTTATTTCTACAAAGGCTGATGCTGGTTGGCGGGAAACCCTGTTAGAAGTTAATGGTGATTGTGTTTGCGATTGGGTGAAAGCATTTTCTAGAAGCTGGAGTAGTTATGCGTCCTTACCGTTGCCCGAATGTGAGGATGACAATGAAATAATACAGTCTGTTGTTCCATGCCGTATTAGCTGCTCTGTTGGATCGAGCCGACTTGGAATTAAAAGATCCTTGATAAAGCGGATTCGAAGTGCTGAACGAACTATCTGGATATCAACCGCTTACTTTGTTCCTTCAATGAAAGTCAGGCGAGCATTAGTACGAGCCGCTAAACGTGGTGTTGATGTGAAACTACTTTTACCTGGGGAGAAATCAGATCATCCTGCTATTAGACATGCTGGGAGACGATTTTATTATCGATTACTAAGAGCAGGTATCGGTATTTATGAATATCAACCACGTTTCCTCCACCAAAAGGTACTGCTCTGTGATAGTTGGGTGTCTATCGGCTCTAGTAATATTGATCGCTGGAATTTTCGCTGGAATTTAGAAGCGAATCAGGAAGTGGAAAATCAGGTATTTGTTGATGAAGTTACCGAAATGTTTAAAAACGATTTTGTAGAAAGTGAAAAAATTGAATTGGATCGGTGGCAAAAACGTCCTTGGTATTATCGATTGCAAGAGTGGTTTTGGGGGAAGGTGGATCAGATCATTGACAGAATTTTACGATAATCCTAGAAAAAGCAGTTGATCCATGAAATATACCCCAAGGGTACTTCCTGATGGGCGTAACGCAGCCTCTTGTTTCGCCTAGCTATATGAAAAAAGCTTGCTTTACCAACCAGATGAAGACAACTTTTTTCATTACGCTATTCAAAACAATATTCTACGTTCTATTTTACGTCCAACTGCTTTTTCTAGGATAATGGAGTTTAGATGAGTAGGCTATTGAGTATAGCAGTGAGAGAGCGAAAACGAGGGCCAATGGAATTACTTGACTCAGCATCTGTTACATTGAATAAGGGTGTTGAGAACGATTTTCGTGGTAAACCAGGAAATCGTCAAGTTACCGTGTTGTCAAAAAAAGCATGGCGGGCTGCCTGTGATGAATTGAATCTAACTTTAGATTGGTCGATACGCCGTTCTAATTTACTAGTCGATGAATTAGAGCTCTATATATCATCAGGTAAGATTATAAAAATCGGTGAAGTAGAATTACAAATAACTCGCGAAACAGATCCATGCGAACGTATGGAGGAAACTGTGCCGGGGTTATTTAACGCTTTGACGAAAGAGTGGCGTGGCGGGGTGTGTTGCCGAGTTGTGCGTGAAGGCGAAATTAAAGTTGGGGATGAAGTAGAGATATATGAACATAACAAATGAAAACGCTATTGAGCAAAAAGTCATCTTTGAAACCAAGCAGTGGATTGAGAAAATCATCATTGCACATAACTTTTGTCCATTTGCCAAAAAGCCGTTCAATCAAGACACAATCCATTACAAAGTATCCAAAGCAACGAGTAGTGAAGCAGTTGTGGATGACTTGGTTGACGAACTATTGTGTTTACACGAGGCATCACCTACTGAAGTAGAAACTTCGTTATTAATTGTCCCCGACTCATTAGCGGATTTTGAGGACTATAATCAATTTCTCGATGTGGTCGACTCTGCTTTGGAAGAACTTGATCTCACCGATATTATTCAGGTTGCTTCATTCCATCCCAAGTATTGTTTTGCTGATTTAGATCCAGACGATGTGAGAAATTATACTAATCGCTCGATCTATCCTATGCTTCATTTAATTCGGGAAGATAGTGTTGAACATGCGCGTGCTACCCATCCCGATGTGGAAGCTATTCCAGAAAAGAATATGGATTTGTTGCTTGAGATGGGATTGGATGTCATTCGGCATCAGCGAAAGTCTTGTTTGAAGAATCAATAGGAATAAGGGGAGTGGATATGAATGAAAATACGCAGTTTATATTTTAAGCAGTTATATTTATTTATGATGTTTTAATCCATAGCGTGCACAGAGATTAATTTATCTTAAAATTGACAGATTGAATATCGCACATCGATTTTTCAATTCGAAATAATAAGTAAACGGATTCGTTGCCGATATGAATGAGTAGTGGGACTTTATATAAATTAGCAAGATCAGTTAACTGGAGATATTTTTAGTCAACTGTTATACCATTATAGATTCTTAAGTCGTTAAAAAACAAAGGCTAAAGAGGAGTTCAGAATTATTTGTTTGACTTGCCCTATTGAGTGTTATACATTGTTAAACACATTAAAGGTTGAATTGCCTGCTGTGTGCTTGATTTAACTAAAAGGGGCTGTATTTATATGCCTATAAATAACACTGAATTTTGCTATGTGATACATAACTTAAAAAGTTAGTACCAATATAGCGATAGCGGAGATGAGAATAATGAACGACACAAAAAGAAGAGATAAAACATATAATCCTGGTATGGAAATGAGAGAAAAAGCAATGTCAATTGCTATGAAACGCAAGGAAGAATACCTAGGAGCACGTGTACCTAAAGCGTTGAAAGAGCGAGTGATTATTAAAGCTGATGAAATGGGCATTCCGGTATCTTTACTAATTCGTCGTGTTTTAGAAGAAGCATTTTCAGAGGGTGCGGATAAAAGTTCTATTGTATCTACTGCCGCTACATCGATGCCTATTGTTGATACCCAAAAACAGGAGAAGTTTAGCGATATTATTGGCTGGAAGAATATGGAAGTAAATCAGGATCGCAGCTGTGAGCGTTGCCGGGAACCATTACCCAAAGGAACTGTTGCCGAGCTAGGATTCAACTCTTCGGATACAGGATATGTGATTGTCTGTCATCAATGCAAAACACAATTAACCAATACCTAATACTACCAATATTTCTAGTTTTTATGTTGCTCGCAGCAAATTTAGTGGCTGCTGAGATAACAGATGACATTGATATAGCATTACCTGATGATCTCGACATATTGCTTGATGAGAAAGAACCGTCGAAGCATGTGTGGGGAGGGTATTTAAAAAATGAAACAGCTTATCGCTTCGATGAGCCACGTAGTTTTACAAAAATTCGTAATGTTGCATCTTTCAACTGGCAATATCTGCTCTCTTCACGAATAAGGTTTTATACTTCTGGTTGGGCTTATTACGACCATGTATATGATCTATTTAACTACGATACGATCGCGGCACGCAGTGTGCGTGATGAAGATGAACCGCTGGTTTTCCTTGAACAATTAAAAAAAGAAAAGGACGACAAAAGAGCTGAAATCAAAGAGCTATATGTTGATATGTTCTTTGATAATCTAGATATTCGATTAGGCAAACAATATGTTGTTTGGGGTGTTCTTGAAGGAATGCGTATTGTCGATGAAATTAATCCCATGGATTTTCATGAACTCATCACGCCGGAATTACTGGATTATCGAATTGCTCTGTGGACTTTTAGAGCCGATTATTATGCAGGTAATACCACTTATGAGCTGATCTGGATTCCTGATCTCGTGTTTCACCGTTCGGCGCCTCGGGGATCTGAATGGGAATTGTTTCAGGTGTTGGATGGTACAACAAAACCGAAAAGTTTTGAGCCTGAGTATTCTGAGATTGGCTTTAAAGTGACGCGAGATATGCTCGATGCCGAAATAGCATTCAGCTATTTTTATACTTGGGATGATTATCCAACGACATTTCGAGTGATATCACAAGAGGATGTAACCAGTGCAACTCCTTCTGAAGAATTACCCATATTCCCAACTTATACCAGGATGCAAATTTTTGGAATGACTTTTACCAAAGAAATTTCGGGGGATATTTTAAAAGCGGAATTTGCTTTTGTAAAAGATAAATATTTTGCCATTGTCGATAAGTATGATGATGATGGTTTTTTAGTCTCTGATGGTGATGTTCAGCGTGATCATGTTCGTTGGGGGCTGGGTTATGACTTCAGTATATTGGGAGCAGATATCAGTCCAGCAATTGGTCAAGCCATCATATTAGATTATCGAACTTACCTGTTGACCACTGAATTTGATACCACATTCAATGTATTTCTTCGAAAACCGCTACCTAAATATTCTGCCGTTTTTTCGCTTTTATATATACATCTATTGAAATTTAAAGAGACTTATATAAAACCACGGGTGCATTTTGATTTAACAGATCACTTTAGGATTACGCTGGGCGGTGATTTTTTTGTCGGTCAAAGAACAAAATTCGGTCGAAGCGCAGATGCATCAGCGGAAGGTGGATTGGTAACGCCCCAGCAAAGAGCAAGGTTTTTGGGTAATTTTAATGAAAACAAGCGTTTTATTTTAGAGTTTAAGTATACATTTTGAGTTTTTATGCGAAATATATTTTGCGCAGAGTAGTTGTGTATGTGGGGAATATGCTGACGTTTGGTTTAATGATGTAGATAAATCAAATTTGAAATTGAAATCCGGTTACATATGTGGGTAAAAAAACGAGAAGGGCAAAAATGTTAAGTAAAATTTATTCGTTGGGTTACACCTATCCCAAAGCGATCATAGCGACGGTTATTGTATTAACTGTTTTCTTTGCAATGCAATTGGATGGTTTGCGATGGGAAACAGATGCCAGAGTTTATCTTCCTAAAGGTCATGAAGCCATACTTTATGATGAAAAAGTTGATGATATTTTTGGGGTAAAAGACACTTTAATCGTTAGTATTGTTAATGAAGAAGAAAGTATCTACAACATAGAAACATTAGCACGAATTGCTCGAATTACGAATAAGATCACCGCTCTTCCCGGAATTGAAGCAACACGAGATGTGGATATTGCATCTATTGCGACCTCAACCGTGTTTGAAGCAGACGATACCAATATGGGCTCCCGACTCATTATGGATAAAGTTCCTCAAACGCCTGAGGAAATTGATGCGATTAAAAAGACGATTGAACATCACAAAGATATACTCGTTGGTAATATTGTTTCCGCTGATGGTAGCGCGGCGATGATTCGTGTGAAAATTAAAGAAGGTCAGGATAATCGCTATATGACTTATTTCCAAGTCAAAGCCATTATCGATGCAGAAAAAGGTGAAAAAGTCAGTTGGGGGCCATGGGGTGGTGGCGAAAAAACTGATGCCGATGCAGATGCTGAAGGCGAATGGGAAGGTAACGCATGGTCCGATGGTTCCAAGTGGAAAGATGGAAAACGTATTGATGAGCAGTCTTCTAATGCTGTGCAACCCGAAACTGAAAAAGAATCGGAAAAGGGTGCTCTTAAGGATAATTCAATTGTTGCTGATGCCTCTACAAATATTCCATCAGATAATTTCATGGCGGATACATTTGAAACTGCAACATCTGATGCGCCAACAGATGCAAATTTTCAAGAGACTTTTGGTGATTGGGATGTTGCGGGATTTGATGCGGGTGTTGAAGAGTCTTCTACCATCGTTGGAACTGCTAAAATTAGGGAAACTGGAATACCCGAAGCTGATCCCGACAAACCGGTAAAAGATGTTTTTTATCTGTCGGGTAGACCAGTGATTGAAGTTTCAGCAGGTCTCTATTCGATGGAAGATATGAAAATCATGATGCCATTGCTTATTGCAGTAATGGGTATTGTCTTGTTAGTGATCTTTCGAACCTGGCGTGGAACTTTGTTACCTTTGATGGTAATGACAACTTCGATTATCTGGACTTTTGGTTTAATGGTTCTGTTAGGTTATCCACTTTATACCATTTCAACCATGCTACCGATTATTCTCGTTGCTGTGGGAATTGGTGATGGCGTGCATTTGATGAGTGCTTATTATGATAAAGTGCTGAATAACCCTCATGAATCAGCTAAAAATATAGTGAAAGATGCAACTCATAAATTAGGGCCGCCATTGATAATGACATCGGTGACTACTGCAATCGGTTTTCTGGCTTTAACTTTTGCAGAGATGCCTCCCTTCAGAGTTTTTGGAGTTTTCGCTTTGATTGGTATTCTTTTGTCTTGGGTTATAACAATTACTTTGTTGCCTGCTGTATTGTCAATGCTTCAACCTAAGGTGGGTAATTATCTGGCAAAACGTCGTGCTATGCGTGTTTATGATGAAAAAAACAAGCTTGCGCTATTTTTAACAACAACAGGGCGTTGGATTGAGGATCACAAGAAGCAAGCTGTGGCTGTGCTTGGTATTCTGCTTGTGATTGCTCTGGCAGGCACTTCAAGGCTCTATATTGACTCGAGTTGGATGAGTGATTTTAAAGAAGACACTGATGTTGCAATCGCCAATTCAAAAGTCAATGAGAAATTTGCCGGTTCGATTTTTCTTAATATCGTCATTGAAGCCAATGAGAAGAATGCATTTAAAAACCCGGTACTGCTAAATAAAATGGAAGATCTACAAGAGTATGTTGAGACCCTACCATATGTCGGGGATACGCTGAGCTTAGTGGATTATATTAAAAGTATGAATAAAGCGCTAAATAATGGCGATGAGAGTTTCAATCAAATTCCGGAACTGCAAAAGCAGATCGCTGAATATCTATTTTTATTCTCAGTTTCCGGCCGCCCACAACAGTTGGATGAAGTTATTGACTATGATTATAAAACAGGACTTATTACAACATTTATAAAAACCGATCATACTAAGGAACTTAAAGTGGTGATTGATGGAGTGAATAATTATGTAGCAGAGCATTTCCAGGGCTTGGATGTTGATGTGAACCTCGCTGGGTCTGGTAATAATTCCTATGTTTGGGCTGATTTACTTATCGGAAGTCAAACGGATGCTTTAGTGCTGTCTAAAGTCGCCATATTAATTGTTGCAGGTTTGGTTTTTGCCTCGTTGATAGCAGGTATTTATGTCGTCATTCCTGTGACACTATCTACCTTACTTGTTGCTGGTTTTGCAGGTATTTTTTCTATTCCACTTGATGTTTCTACAGCACTCGCTGCAGGTATCGCCATTGGTGTAGGTGTGGATTATGCTGTGCATTTTCTTTTCCGTTACAATTCTGAGTTGAAAGAAAGTGGAAGTCATGAGCAGGCTACTGCGAACACCTTGCGTACAACAGGGCATACGATTGTGATCAATGCAATTGTTGTGTCTATTGGGTTTGCTGTGTTGCTGTTCTCCTCTTTTCCACCTCATGTTAAACTGGGGGCTTTTGTCACAGCCTATATGATAGTGAGTTGCTTGGTAGCTATTTGGGTGTTGCCATCGTTGCTTTCCTATTTCCGACCTACATTTGGTAATACCAATAAAACATGAAATATGTAGGAATAACACTTTTCCTCTTTTCCCTATTATTTGCTGGCTTGGTTCATGGCAAAACGAAGGAAACTGGGTGGGTGTTTTCCCCAATTGTTGGTGTTAATAAACTCGATTTAAAAGTGTTTTACGAGACGATGTATAACGCGCCTTTTGTTGGAACAGTACGCATTAATACGGATTTGCCCGAAGATGTTGAAGGCGATTCTGCATATCCAACTGAAAAATTCTATTTCGAAAATAAATTGTCCGAACGATCTGTAGACATGGAAGGTGGGTTAGAAGCACGACGTTATTTTGGAAAGCAAACCGATTTTTTTATCGGCATAGGTGCTTGGGAGACCAGCTCTGAAGCTAAAGATGTAGTCGTTACATTTCCTTTGCAAGGACAACATAACAATCGGGCAAAATATTCTCGAAGAGGAAAGCTTTCTTATACTCAATATTATTTAGGTATTCAGCACTATTTGAATAGTCGGAAAAAAAACTTTACGACTTACTTTAATTTCAGTATACGAGAGTTGTTTGATATTGACTATGAAGAGACTAACGTTTTCGATTTTATCAGTGGTGAGCCAAAAGGCTTTAAACGAATCTTTATTTTTAAGTCTCAAGCAACTGGATTGTTGATGTTACAGCTAGGTGTAGGTGCTGAATATCGATTTGCAGACCGGCTTTCTTTCTCATTAGAAGGTGCATATGCATTTCATATAAAAGATGGGGCATTGAAAGGTGTTTCAGTAAACAATGATTTCAATGATGGTGATGGAATAACAACAGAGCCATTGGTGATTCGCCCTATTAATCCCTTACTTGAGGCAGGAGCGTTAAGTGAAGATGGTGTGAATTATCAGAAAGTGAAGCTTCGATTCGATGGCTGGCATATTGTTACCAAATTTAGTATTGAATTTTAAAAGAGGAATAAGTCGAATAAATATGATGAGTTTTGGGATAGCGATTTAAAATATAGTTTACCGATAGATGAAAATTATATCGAGATTCGATAGAAAAATATGTGTGTGTAACGGGCTAAAGGAATCCCGATATATCTATTCGCCTTTAAATTTTGTCCTTAAAATCCTCCTAGGTAAAGCTTTTCTTATTGCCTTTCTTTTTGTACTGTGTCAACCGATATTCGCAGCTGAAGATACTCCGACTATAAAACGTTTGCTTAGTAGTAGCTTAGATCTGCTGGTAAAACAGCAATCACACGCTGCAAACATATTATTGAATCAAATATTATTGCTGGACCCAGAGCATGGGGAAGCCTACTTTCGTTTAGGGCAATCCCATATGCAGCAGCGAAAGGTTAAAGAAGCAGTTGAATATATCAAAAAAAGCACACAGATTGACCCAGACAATGTTATTTATGGGCTTTATCTAGCAAAAATTTACGATAGACAAGGTGATCTTGTAAAAGCGCAAGCAGAGTATCAGCGGCTCATTGATTCGGGCTCAACTTCAGATAGGATGAGTGAAGTTGAAATGCTTTATTCGCTTACAACGGGCCGTATCTTAGCGCAGAAAAACGAGATGAATGCTGCTTTGCTTGTGTTTAATGGATTATTACTTGATCACCCTGATAATCCTCAGGTGCTGTTTAATATCAGTAATGCTTATATGGTGCTTAATCGTTTTGAAGAGGCAGAAGCAATTTACACAAAGCTTTATGAGCTGAATAGCCGGAATGAAACAGTTAACTTTAATCTAGCAAAAATATATTCAAAATCTAATCGACCTGTACTTGCTATGCAGCATCTAAAAAACATCATGGATCTTAATAAAGGCGATGATCGACAAAAGTTGGCAACCGTTGAATATAATATTATTAGAGGAAGGGAGCTTCTTAAAATCAATGATTGGGATGGAGCCTTGGCAGCATACAAAATTGCGGTAGAGCTTGATCCGACTCGAACTGAGGCCTTCTTTAATATTTCTATGGCTCATTTGCAAATGGGGAATACGCAGTTAGCAGAGCGGGGCTTTTTAAACGTTCTTCGCATTAATCCAGATGATTTTTTAGCGCGTTTGAATTTATCGCAAATGTATTTCAACCTGGATAGAATTGATGAGTCAAAAGAGCAGCTCCTTTACACGATTGAAAATGATAAAACAGGGCAGTTTTCCCATCAAGCAAAAATTCGATTGAACGCTATTCATACACTATTAGCAGACAAAGCATTAGAAAGCGGGAATATTGAAAAAAGTCTGAAGGAATATTCTAAAGCGTTAGACTTTTTTTCTGCAAATGTAAAAGCTAGTTTTAACCGAGGAATGATCTACATTCAAAAAGGCGATTTTCCTGCTGCGCAATTGGAATTTGAATCTGTTATTAGGCATGAGCCTGAAAATGTACAAGCAAGGATTAACTTAGCCAATATATATGAGCAGTTGAATATGTATGCTAAAGCCACTGAGCAATATGAGGCTGTGCTTGAAACTGATAAAGATAGTCAGGAAGGAAAATATGCGGCAACACGATGGCAAAATACTAAAGCGAGAGGTTTGTGGGAGAAAGGCCAGCTTGATGAGTCAGAGACAATGTTTGAAAAGATTGTTGCTGAAGAACCTGGGAATTATGAAGCTTATACCTATCTCGGTATTATTCAATCGAGTAAGGGGAATTTGAAAGATGCGGCTAAATCCTATCAAAGTGTACTGGATTTAAAGCCAACAAATTACGCAATAAAAATATTATTGGGAAAAGTTTACGAACAACTAGGGCTAGATTCTCTCGCTGCGAATGAGTATCGAAGTATTATATTTGCTGGTGGCAGTGTGCGACAAATTCCTGAAGCTGAGCTACGGCTTGCTGAAGTTGAAGCACGTTTAAGTGGCTTTTCAAATACGTTAAATTATCAATTCGCTTATGATAGCAATCTTAATCTCAATGATAATTTTCCTGTGGAAGAAGTGAGATCTGATCTCGCGCTAAGTTTTATTTATCGAATAAAAACAACAGACAGATTAAGTTTTCGTTTTAACTGGAGTCCCACTTACTCAGCATATCATTTAAATCAAACAGATTATTTACGATCAAATTTACAAACTAACATTTCTTACGGTACTCCAGATGACAGCTGGTCAGCAACTGTGATTAGTCAGCAACAGGATAACCTTGTAAATGACGAGAAACTGAGTCAAGTCTCAAGTCTCAATCTAGGTCGTAGCAAAAAAATGTTTTTGAGTCCATTTTATCAATTCTACACAGATGAAGTAGAGGGAGAAAAAGTGGCAACTTCAGGGTCTGCAGTATTCGGCTTGCGTCATATCTCATCGTTTAGCGCCACACCCATTGAATCAATAACAGGCTCTCTTACGCTCTCAATGTTTCAGAATCTTAAATGGGGTGTAGGAACTAGTCTTAGCTATAAATTATCAGTCTATCGAAGTATGAAAGAGTCAATTGCTGTAGAAAAGGCAAATGTTAAAGTTGAACGTAATACTGTCACCGGATTGGAAACTGAAATTGCAGATGAAATTACAACATATAATTCTAATGATTATGAATTTAATAGCCACACCCTTGCTATGAGTTTAAGAAAAGTGTTGGCTCCTGGAGTAGTAGGATCTATTGCACTCAACGCGGCTTTGACAACTTATATTAATGCAGATACGGGGGCTTTTACTCGGGATGGTAAACGCACCAGGCGTGTAAACTTTACAGCCGGTAGTGGCGTGAACCTCAGCTATTTTTTCTTTAAAGATTTGAGTATTTTCATGTCTGCAAACTACCAGCGAAATTTTTCCAGTTTACCGGTAGGCTTAAGTAGTGGGCTGAGTGGAGATGATGCGATCGCTTCTTTCCAAAGCACATCTCTAGGGAACTATAGTCGATATAGTGTGGAGTCGGGATTTACGATGAACTTCTGAAGAGCATTTAATACAGTACTCTTTTTCGAGCTAATAATACCATTTTGGCTGTTTGTTATCAGTACAAATGCATCACATCGAGCTAATGCCACACTTCACACTTTAACTTATGAAGCCTCTTTAAAACGAACACTACCACTGCTTCGATGAAACAGTGGTTTTATCTTCGATTAGTCTTGTATAGATTTAAACGCTGAAATAGCCCAGTATAATGTGCCAACTGCAAACAATAGCGTTACCCCGAAGCCAATTGAAAATGCATGGAAATCTGGAGTTGTAGAGAGAGCTGCACGAACTGCACTTGTTGCATATTCTATCGGGTTAAAACTCCCAATCGCGTGAATCCAATTAGGCATAAATTGCTCTGGAACCATTGCAGATGAGAAAAACATGAGCGGCAATGTCATTAAGTTACCCATGATTACCAGTGGCTCTTCACGCTGTAGTTTAATGGCCAGGCCATTAGAAAGTGCGGCAAATGCGATGCCTAGCAGCAAGATTACGAACATAGCCATAAAGATATAAACTGGATTGAAATTGGTATTTGCTCCCATTAACCAAGCAGCGACAAGTACGATAAACGCTTGTATCACTGCTTGAACAGCAGAATGCAGCACTCGACTTAAGACGATTGCAGTTCTTGAAGCAGGCGAGACCAGCATCTTATCAACTGTGCCCGCACTGATTTCACGCAATAGACTCACTCCCGCCCAGGAGGAACCAAAGAGCACTGTCATTATTAAAACACCAGGTACGAAATAGTCTATGTAGGTGTCAGCTGGAAATCCCGGAAGAGTGGCAAAATTATTAAATAGTGCTCCAAAAATAAACAACCACAGAAGGGGTTGGATCAACGAGAAAAGCGACCATAGCGGCATGCGCATGGAGATTTTGACATACTTATTAAAAAGGTACCACGTATCAGCTAGCATTTTTAATCCCTGTATTTATTTATCTGTTTAGAAGCGTATTTCTTCTATCATTCATTTCTGAGCTGAGAAACAATCGGGTTAATTATTTTTTGGCCAGGATGTTTCACTGTCCTGCTTTTTTTTCTTAGCAGATTGTGAATCATCTTTGTCTGAATGCCATGCGGCAGATTCCTCGGCAGACCACTGTTTGTTTTGGTTCCACTGTGCTGCTTCTTCCTGGCTCCATTCTTTATTTTTGTGCCAATCTTCAGATGCTTCTTTTGTTAGTTCTTTATCATCACTGGGGTTATCAATTCCGCTAGCTTCTTTGGTATCTGTTTTAGCTTCATTCTTTTGCTCAGCATGCCATGCAGCAGATTCCTCTGCAGTCCACTGCTTGTTGTCATTCCATTCAGCAGCCTCTTCTTTGCTCCAGTTTTTGTTCTTATGCCACTCTTCGGCTTCTTCAGTGGTCCAGACTTTTGCGTCATCTTCTGATTCAGCATTAGCTTGTTGCCATTTTTTGGCCCACATACCGCCGCCGCCTTTACCAGCCCATTTTTCCCACCATTTTTCTTCACCTTCTTCTGTGGCATCGATGCTACTGCCTGTGTATTTTATAAATACATCATCGAGAGTGGGCCGTTGATAAGATACGTTGATTACGTCTGCTTTGATTTCGTTACAGTTTTCAATTAAACGAGGGATGGAAGTTGCTCCATTAGAGACGTATAAATGGAGCTTGTCTTTTTCCCACATAGTATCCATGACAAAATCATTAGAACGCATGGCATTTACAATATCATTTTTGTTTTGCGGATCTTGAAATTGTAAGGAAACAACATCACCACTGATGTCATCTTTCAGTGCATCAGGCTTGTCAATGACCTTAATATGCCCTTTGTCTATAATGGCAACGCGGTTTGAGAGTTTGTCTGCTTCTTCTAAATAATGGGTTGTAAGTAGTATTGTTAAACCGAGCTCATCATTTAGTTTACGAATGTATTTCCATAAACTCTGACGACTTTGCGTATCTAGTCCGAGTGTTGGTTCGTCGAGAAAAAGAATTTTAGGGCGGTGAATGAGAGCGGTTGCGATATCAAGTTTACGGCGCATACCACCCGAGTAACTTGATACTAAATTATCGAGTACATCTGCTATTTCAAAGTACTGACCGAGTTCTTCAATACGTGATTTGATTTCCGGTTTTTTCATTCTGTAGAGATGGCCTTGTAATTCAAGGTTTTCTCTACCGGTAAGAAAATAATCTACACCTGTCTCTTGCGCGACATAACCAATAGATTGTCGGACTTTTTCTGGCTCTCGGTCAATATCATATCCGGCGACGGTTACTTCGCCATCATCGAATCCACTGAGTGTTGTTAGTATTTTAATTGTTGAGCTCTTGCCAGCACCATTGGGTCCGAGGAGTGCAAGTATTTCACGTTCATTTATTTGAAGTGATAACTGGTCTACCGCTTTGGTACCATTTGTATAAATTTTGTTTAATCCATTAATGGTTATCATAGTTTCAGTTGCCTATTGAATTTAAATACCGCGAATATTGCGAAGGTATATCGGCACAAATAAGGCTATTGTATACCTTTATTTTTTTAAGGCCGTAATACTACACGTTTGAACTGATTATTTAAAAGTGTATTTCCAATTCAACGCGAAATTAGTTTGTTTGAAATGTGAACGAAAATGCCGTTCTAAAATAGAGAGAATAGGGAAATGACAGGATTTATTTGACAGTCACTGCCCCGTCTCGTAAATTAGTCTGCTTAAGCAAAAATACTTGAATTTGTCGGCACATAGCCAATTTGATCCAAAGCGTTGCTTGATGAAAATAGCTTTGACTTCATTAGGGAAAAATAGGAAATAAACAATGCTTGTTTCGCGGGGATGGAAAAGATCGTCATGGGGTGCAGTTAGATTTGCTACCTTGTGCGCTATTTTGCTAGCTGTTCCACTTTCTCTTTTCAGTTATCGCATTGGTTTTGCCGATGGTTGGCTACCAGATACCTCTGTGGTTGATCCGACTACAGGCCAAACCTTGGATTCGACAAAAGCGCCAAACGTTATTGAAAATAACAAGGCATCCCAAGATGGTTTGAGAATTGGCGGTATCGCAAATACTCGTCACAATCTTACTATGTCGTATTTGACCAATGAGCGTTCGGCGATCATGGATCGTTTTCGAAATAATTACTATGAAGTGTGTGTGTACTGCCATACACCCCATGGAGCGAATTCTACAGCAGCCGCTCCACTGTGGAATCGTACCGTAGCGAAACGAAATTATGTTCTTTATAACCAAGATCAATCAACAAGCTCTACGACCTATTACCAAGGGACTGGTAGCGGTTTAAAATATACTCAGCCAGGTCCAAACTCTTTAACATGCTTATCCTGTCATGATGGCGCAACTGCTATAGACTCAATTATCAATATGCCTACGCAACTGACTGCAACCAATATGCGAGCAGGTTATAGTGCAGCACAGGAGTCAACGGTAAATAATGATTTTTTGGATGCGTGGAGTGGTAATTTACTAGGAATGCCTTCGCCTGGTGACCCAAACTCGACAGGTGATGTCACTAGTCATGCTGGATTCAATACGCAAGAATCCGGAAGTTTATGCATTACTTGTCATAATCCAAACTCTCTTCCACCATTTGATGCACCGGATTTTGAAGTGCTGTCAATTGGCGATCAATTCAACGCCGGGGTAACTAATAACGCAAGAGCAAATTATCTTGCCGATGATCATCCTATCGGTGTTACATATCCAACATCTTTTGGGTCAGATGTGGATTATAGAGAACCTGATGTTTCCGCCGCTAAAATCGCATTTTTTGATGATAATAGTAATGGCCGTATCGATCCAAATGAAGTTCGCTTATATGATACGGGTGATGGTTACGAAGTAGAATGCGGATCGTGTCATGACCCACACGGAATTAAGGTGGCTGGAGATGATAATAATGAATTAATACCAAGCTTTTTGCGTGTTGGCGATTTTGATAATCGTGTATCTCGTGCTGCAGGCTTAGGTTCTGATCGCTCACAAGTTAGCGCCAACCAAGGTAGCAAGCTTTGCCTAACATGCCATGTTAAATGATGTTGTAATTATTAATACATAGCGTATTCATCGTTTACTTCATAACTGCGTTGTTTTGAAGTAAAACCTAAGCAAGCTAATTGGTTAAAATGATTTTTGAATTCTTAACCTTTTCTTTTAGCTGCATACACTACAGTTGGGATCTTTTTTAAGCTTTAGTTCTTTCCACGATGTTGTTAAAGCGTTAAACAACAGTAATCGCCCCGATAAATCTTCACCTATACCACATATCACCTTAAGTGCTTCTGCAGCTTGTAGCGAGCCAATTACGCCTGTGGCTGGAGCAAATACACCTGATTGAGTGCATGTTTCACCGATGCTATCGGTATTCGTATCACTAAAAAGGCAGTGATAACATGCACTGGTAGCTTGATCTAATCTAAATGTGCTGAGTTGTCCTTCAAATCGAATTGCAGACCCTGATATTAGTGGTGTTTTTTCCTCTACACAAACACGATTGGTGAGAAAGCGTGATTTAAAATTATCAGATGCTTCTATCGTGACATCGCAAGACATCACATGCTCTCTAAGCTCATCTGCTTCAAGCGCTTTATTTATAGTTGCTATTTTAATTTCGGGATTAATTGCACTAAGTCTATCTTTTGCTGATGCAACTTTTTCCCTTCCAATATCGTTGGTTGAATGGAGAATTTGTCGTTGAAGATTACTCAGTTCGACACGATCAAAATCAACAATTGTGATTTGTCCAACTCCGCTACTCGCAAGATAGAGGGCCGCAGGTGATCCAAGACCACCTGCACCTATAATTAATACACTTGATTGAGTGATTTTCAGCTGCCCTTCGTAATCGAGTTGGGGCAGCATGAGATGTTTGGAGTAACGTAGCAGCTCTTGGTTATTCATCCCAAGTGTAAGCAACAACACTATTCATTGGTGTGCGACCGTCATCCGCCCAGCCACCAACTAAGTATATAGTGTTGTTGTGTGTAGCTACTCCCATTGCTGCTCTTGGTACTGGCATATCAGGCAGCCTTTCCCAATTAGTTTCGTTTACGTTGCAGACTGCAGCCCTACTATGAATGTTATCGGTGCTATATCCTCCAAAAAAGAAAAAATCACCATTAACATTACACATGCCTTGTCCAGCGGCAGGCCAGGGAAGCGAGAGGTTTTTATCTTTTTCCCAAGTTTCGTTTTCTAAGGAATAATTTTCAAAAAAATCAAAATTATTAAATCCCTCAGCTGTGAATGCGACACCACCACAGGTATATATTTTCCCATTTTGGGTAAGGGCTGAAGCTGCAAATCGTGGTGTAGGGAGAGGGGATAGCTCTTTCCAGTTTTTTTCATCAGGAGACCAGTGTTCGCAAAAATTGAATCCGGGGTCGGTTTTTGGTCCCCCTAAGCATGCATCTGGATGATGACCACCTAATATAAATATCCTGTCTTCAACCTGCGTAGCAGCGGGGTAGTCATGTGGTTGTAGCATATCTGGACCGCTGCACCAGCTGTCAGATTGAGGATCATAGATCTCTACTGTTTTTAGAAACTGAAAATTACCGTCGGGTTTTTTAAAGCCACCACCTACAACATAAATCTTGTCGTTGATTAAGAAAGCAGCGCTACCAGATCTTTTGGTGGGCATATCCTGGAGTTTGCTCCAGTTCTTAGTGTTTGGATCGTAACAAACGCAGCTGTTGAGGCTAGAAAAATCTGGTCCACCGCCGCCGAATACGTAAATTTTATTCTCGTAAGTTATCACTGGAGCGTGCGAGCGAGCTATTTCCATGGGCACTATCAATTCCCAATTTCCCTTAGTTTTCCCCATATTTGTTGTTCCTAGTTGAGTTGGATGAGTAAAATTTCTGATTAATCGTTATATTATCAGTACGACTAAAATTAGCATTTATTGAATAAAATATAATCATAAGTGAATAGAAGCGTGTGTTTTCTATTGTGACAATCCAATACTTCGGCAATGATACTAACTAACTATAAAAGAATTTCATACCCTTCAATGAATTATTTGCTATGTGATAATTATAAAAAGGTGTGTAGAATTGATCGGTGGTGTGTTTATATCCGAGTTGATTGCTAGGGTATTAATTGGTAGTATTAATTGCTAATAATAATTATTCATTTGGTATGTGTGTGGAGTGGAGATACACAAACCTAAAAAAATCTACATTCCGTACGATAATATCCATTGACATATGAGAATACGAATAATTGTTCTCAGGGTAACATGTCAAATTCTTGTACGGCGCATTGCTAAGTGACGAATTTTATTAGTATTTGGCGTAGAAAAAGTAAATTGCCCGTGTGGTTTTTTGGGTGATAAAAAGATCTTTGGTCTATAAGAACGGTTAATAAATTAATAGATAGACCAATGACTTAGAAGTTTAATTTTCTCGCACTAATAATTGGGTGAAATTGAATAAAGTCAGTCGTTTTTTGCCGTATAAAGTATATGTTGCTTAAAAATGAGCTGCTTTATGAATCAGTTTCTAAAGTATTAGTTATAGAATCAAAACGAATAGGTTCGGGGGTGAGTAAGTGCTAATGAATGAGAATGTCGGGGTCGACAAAAAATACGCTACCGCGCTTGCTGAAGAGCAGGGAAAGTCATCTTTGTCATCTGTAACGCAATATGAGCCGTTGCAAGATACATTCGGAAGAACTTTTGATTATGTCAGGATTGCAATAACAGAAAAATGTAATCTCCGATGTACATATTGTATGCCTGAAGAGGGAGTGGACTTCAAAAATGGTGAACAAATATTAACATCTGAGGAGATTTTAAGAGTTGTTGATGTTTTAGCTCGCATGGGAATTAAGAAAGTTCGCTTTACGGGTGGAGAGCCACTAGTAAGAAAAGATATTATACAGTTGGTCGAGGGAGCAGCAAATACCCCAGGGATAAAAGCAGTTCACATGACGACTAATGGAATTATTTTTCCTAAGTACGCTAAGCAGCTACGTGATGCTGGTTTAACGGGTGTCAATATTAGTATGGACACTTTTGATGAGGCTAAGTTTTTCGAGATTACTCGCCGTGCTGGTGTTGAAAAAGTTATGGAGAGTATCAGATTAGCTCAAGAATTGGATTTTCCACGCGTTAAGATAAATGCAGTTGCAATGCGCGGTTTTAACGACGGTGAATTGGAGTCATTTTATGAAATGACAAAAGACAACCGCGTTACTGTACGTTTTATTGAGTTTATGCCTTTTGATGCTCATCAAATTTGGGAAACAGGCGAACATTTTTTGAGTGCTGAGACAATGATTCGCCAATTGAAAGAAAAATATCCCGATATTGAACTTGCATCAGGTACTAGAACTGAGCATCATATTTTTCAAGTGCCTGGTTATAAAGGAAAAATAGCAATAATTCCCGCTTTCACCCGAAGCTTGTGCGGAAACTGTTCACGGATCCGTTTAACTGCGGATGGTGGTATTCGAAATTGTCTCTATTCCGATCAGGAATATACATTGATGGATATGCTTCGCAGCGGTTGCACTGATGAGGATATTGTTCTCAAGTTTCGTAAAGCTTTTAATGATAAAGCTAAAGATGGCTTTGAGTCTCGCAAGAAAACTGCGATGAAAGAATCAACAATCGAATTTAAGGGCCGAAGTAGTATGACTCAAATCGGCGGTTAATTATCGAGTGGTTTGTGAAGGTGAATTGCTTGTGTGATTCGCCTTTTTTTCTAACAGCATTTGAGCGCTTTGTGCATAATTTTCATAATGCTGCAAGTCAATTGAAAACTTAAGAGAAGTGTATATGGATAATAAACTTACCCACTTTAATGCGTCTGGTGAGGCGCATATGGTTGATGTCGGCACGAAAGATATTACTGTTAGAGAAGCTGTGACGGAAGGTCGCATCTATATGGAAGCGGATACCCTTAAGCTAATTCTAGATGGCACTCATAAGAAAGGTGACGTACTAGGCATTGCTCGAGTTGCTGGAATTATGGGGGCTAAGAAGACACCTGAATTGGTGCCGTTATGCCACCCTCTATTAATTACAAATGTAGAGCTAGACTTAATGCCTGAGCCAGAGACCAATTCTGTGTATTGTACATGTGCGGTTCGTTGCAATGGTCAAACTGGTGTTGAAATGGAAGCACTCTGTGCCGTCCAGGTAGCACTTCTAACAATCTACGATATGTGTAAAGCTGTTGATCGTGGAATGGTTATTACTGATGTTGGCTTGACCAAGAAATCGGGTGGTA
Organism: uncultured Ectothiorhodospiraceae bacterium; assembly: GCA_945787715.1. Taxonomy (GTDB): domain Bacteria; phylum Pseudomonadota; class Gammaproteobacteria; order S012-40; family S012-40; genus CALZJE01. The sequence goes on from CALZJE010000002.1 coordinate 110,969, forward strand.
AGTCTGGTACTTGGGTGCGTGATGCAGAATAAGCTCTCATAGCGAGGAAGAATGATGAAAATAGCGATAAAATATTTTGCAAGTATGAGAGATACAATGGGGAAAGCTAATGAGTCAGTGGACATTAGTGAAAAATCCAGTGTAGCTGACTTGTGGGGAGCTGTTACTCAAAATCCAATGCCTGAAAATACGCTAATCGCCGTTAATATGGAATATACCAGTTCTGAGCATGTGTTGAATGAAGGCGATGAAGTAGCATTTTTTCCTCCAGTCACAGGTGGTTAAGTATGAAAGTAATTATACAAGACGGTGAGTTTGATCCCTGGAAAGCAGTTCAAGAGTATCAATCTGAAAATATCGCTGATGGTAAACACGGCGCATCGGTTACATTTATTGGTTCTATGCGCGACTTTAATGACGGAGTAGATGATCTATCTAAGATGTATTTAGACCACTATCCTGGAATGACTGAAAAGCACATAGAAAGAGTATGTGAGGATGCATTAAATAAATGGGATGTGTTGGACGCATTTGTTGTTCACCGAGTCGGTAATATTGCACCTAATGATGCGATTGTTTTGGTCGCTGTGTGGTCTGAACATAGAGCGATGGCTTTTGATGCTTGTCGTTTTATTATCAATGATTTAAAACATCGCGCGCCTTTTTGGAAACGTGAAGCTAATGAAGATGGTGAGCGATGGGTTGAAGGGAATACTGTTGATGAAGTTGCTGATCAGCACTCTGATATGGCAAAAAGAGCGAGTTAAGATTTAAGCACTTCTTATCTGCGCAAAAAAAACGAGGCTGATAGCCTCGTTTTTTTTGCGCATCTAACAATGATTATTGAAGGTGATCGAATAATTTTAACTTTTTAACCATTGAGCAACGGTTTTTGCGTAGTAAGTTAAAATACCATTTGCACCTGCACGTTTCATTGATAGTAGGGATTCGAGCACTACTGCTTTTTCATCCAACCAGCCATTTTGGCTTGCAGCTTTCAGCATGGCATACTCACCGCTTACTTGATAAACGTATGTAGGGACGCCAAATTCATCCTTGATTCTACGGACGATATCCAAGTATGGCATGCCAGGTTTTATCATAACCATATCCGCACCTTCTTGAAGATCTAAAGCGACTTCTCGCAAAGACTCATCACTATTTGCAGGGTCCATTTGATAGGTGTATTTATTCCCAGCACCAAGATTTGCGGCTGAGCCAACGGCATCTCTAAAGGGACCATAAAAGCTAGAAGCATATTTTGCGGAATAGGCAAGAATTCGAGTGCTTCTATGATCTTCGTCCTCTAATTCAACTCTAATAGCGCCAATGCGGCCATCCATCATGTCTGATGGGGCAACAATATCTGCACCTGCTTCTGCATGAGATAGGGCTTGCTTAATTAGTACCTCAACCGTTTCATCATTCATCACATAACCGGCATCATTGATTATACCGTCCTGCCCATGAGTGGTGAACGGGTCAAGAGCTACATCGGTAATGACACCTAATTCCGGAAAATTTTTCTTTAAGGCTTGTACTGCGCGTTGTGCCAATCCATCAGGATTAAATGCTTCACTTGCATCCAGAGATTTTTTGTCACTAGGTGTAACTGGAAAAAGAGCGATAGCAGGTACGCCAAGATTTGAAAGTTCTTCGGCTTCTTTTAGCAGTAAATCAATGCTGAGTCGTTCAACACCTGGCATTGATTTAACTTCTTCTCGTTGCTGCTTACCCTCGAGGATAAACATTGGATAAATTAAGTCGTCAACCGACAAATGATTTTCACGCATCAAGCGGCGACTAAAATCATTGAAGCGCATTCGCCTCATTCGAGTGATTGGGAACGCTGAGAATGCGTCAGATTTAGGGGGCATTGGATTAAGCTCCTTAAAATAGAAAACGTTGATTAGGCGTGGCTTCCAAAAGCCACGCTTCAAAATTCAAGTTATATCTAAACGACAGAAGGTAATTATGCCGCTAGAATTTGTCAATAGTTGAGCATACATCGTTGAATATAGTTGCCATCTCACCCATGCCGTTTAATTTAAAAAGCTTATCTTGAGAGCTGTAGAACTCAATCAAGGGGGCGGTTTGTTCGGCATATACTTCCAATCGTTTTCTAATTGTATCTCCATTGTCATCAGCTCTATGACCTAGTAAGCCACCACATTTATCACATACATTTTCTTTGGCAGATGGAGAACTAAATATATTAAACATTTGTCCGCAATCGTTGCAGGTACGGCGGCCAGTAATACGTTCGACAATTTGATCGTTATCTACTTCTAGTAAAATAGCGCCATCCAAAGACCAGCCAAATTCAGCGAGTAGCTTATCTAATTCATCAGCTTGAGGCTTATTACGTGGGAAGCCATCTAAAATAAAACCATTTTGTGCATCTTTTTCATTCAAACGCTCTTTAATCATCCCAAGAACAATGTCGTCAGATACTAAATGTCCCGCATCCATAATAGCCTTAGCTTTTTTACCTAGTTCAGTTCCTGCGGAAACAGCAGCCCTCAATAAGTCTCCAGTTGAGATTTGAGGAGCCTTATATTTTTCCATTAACATTTTGGCTTGTGTACCTTTTCCCGAACCAGGAGCGCCAAGTAAGATGATTCTCATGTGTTAATCCAACCCTCATTTTAGATAATTGATTAGTTATATTGCAGTCTATTTTACCTACATTATACCCCAAAGTAACAGAGAGATTATTTATCAGGAGAGTGAATGCTGGTGATTATTTAATAATGTGGTTGAAAAACTGCGGAACTTTTATTTTAACCCGATGACGATTCCGACTATAATGCCGCGTTCAGAATTCTAGTGGCGTATATTTGACTAAATAGTGCGCAAAAATTAAGTAAACCAGGAGCTATAAATGAGCTTAAAAGAGATTTCAGCAGGTAAAGATGTACCAAACGATGTAAATGTGATCATTGAAATTCCGGCTTTGAGTGAGCCTGTTAAATATGAAGTCGATAAAGATTCAGGCGCATTGTTTGTGGATCGTTTCATTGGTACTGCAATGCATTATCCTTGTAATTATGGTTATATCCCCAACACATTAGGTGATGACGGAGATCCAGTTGATGTATTGGTTGTTACTCCTATTCCCCTACGAGCTGGTTCAGTTATTCGAAGCCGAGTTGTTGGTTTGTTGGATATGACTGATGAATCAGGACGCGATGAAAAATTAATTGCTGTTCCTGTTAGCAAAATGACGCCACTATATGACGATGTAAAAGAAGCGACAGATTTACCAAAAATATTGCTTGATCAAATTAAGCACTTTTTTGAGCACTATAAAGATTTAGAAGCTGGCAAATGGGTTAAAGTTGAAGGTTGGGGCGATGCCGCCAAAGCGCGCGAAACTATCCTTAAAGGGATAGACGCAGCTAAATAATCGAAGATATGGAGCCGCTGGTTATTAGCGGTTCCAATTCTTCCTGAAGTCAACAATCCCTTTTTTCTCAGTAGCTCGATCTATCACAATATTCCGTTCATTTTGACTTTAGTTTTGTTAGTGATTAACGCTATTCATTCGATATACGCGTAGATTTTGTTAGGAGCTAAATTATTTTGTCCGGACATCACCATCACCATCACCATCACAATCATCATGCTCCGTCCTCTGCAAAGGTTTTATATATTGCTTTAGCGTTGACTTTTGGATTTGCTATCGTTGAGTTTATCGGTGGGTGGATTGCTAATTCGCTAGCATTGATGGGAGACTCCGGGCACATGGTAACTGATGCTGGAGCATTATTGATTGCTGCTATTGCTAGTTGGTTAAGTAAAAAACCGCCGACTTTAACCCATTCGTATGGATTATTACGCATAGAAGTTGTCGCTGCATTAGTGAATGGTTTGTTTATGCTGGTTATCGTCTTTGCTTTGGTCTCACTATCTATTGAGCGATTTCAAAATCCCGAAAGTGTGGATGGAGATAGTGTGATGATAATTGCAGCAATAGGATTACTTATAAATATTGTTGTTGCTTTTGTATTGAGTCGCGGTGAAGAGAATATCAACACAAAAGCAGCGTTATTACATGTGATGGCTGATTTATTGGGATCCATTGCGGCACTGGCAACAGGAATAATAATCTATTTTACTAATTGGGTTATTGTCGATCCGATTTTAACTTTGTGTATTTGCTTACTTATATTGTTTTCAACTTTTCACCTATTGAAAGAAGTTTTGCAAATCATTATGGAGGCAGTTCCATCTCATATTAGTTTAAATGAGGTTGGAATAAAAATAGCGAGCATAAAAAATATAGTTTCTGTTCATGATCTTCATATTTGGACATTGTCATCTGGTAAAGTTGCTCTGTCTGCACATGTTGTTGTAAAAGATTTAGGCCATTGGCAGAATGCGTTTGACGAGTGTAGTTTAATGTTGGATGAATCATTCCAAATTGAACATGTAACATTACAGCCAGAATTAATAGAAGCCAAGATTCTGCGCCGCCAGAATGAAAAGAGTGGCACGTAGGGGCGCTATGGCAAATGCCTCGAAAATTGTTTTTGTCGCTAAACTCCAAACTAATTGATAATTTTGTAAACTTGTTAGCTAAGGTTTTGTTTGCCATATGATGTACTTGCTAAATATTGATGGGTCGATATTTTTAGATTAGGATTTGTGAAATGGTTGAAGAAACGGTTCCTTTTTGGAAAACTAAAAAATTAGAAGAAATGAATGACGAAGAGTGGGAATCTCTTTGTGATGGCTGTGCGCGATGTTGTCAAATTAAATTAGAAGATGTTGATGATGGTGAAATTTATTATACCCAATTGGTTTGTCGCTTACTTGATTTGGATAACTGTCAGTGTACAGAGTATGAAACACGAAGTAAGCTAGTTCCAACTTGTGTAAGCATGAAAGCAAAAGATGTGCGTAGTATAAAATGGATGCCCGATACTTGTGCGTATCGTTTGCTGGCAGAAGGAAAAGATTTGCCTGAATGGCATCCGTTAATTAGTAAAGATAAATATTCGGTAATAGATGCGAATATTTCTGTGCGGGGCAATGTAATACCCGAATATAAAGTTCCAGAAGATGAGTGGGAATATTATGTCACGGACAAACACGAATAAGACGCATGTACAGTGTGGCATGCGTAAGTTGGTATGGGGCGTGGGTATTCATACATCCATCAGTCGAGGCGTTACGATTTCAAAATTTGGTGATGAGTATTGGACGATGCGATATTGGAGATCTGTGCGAATAAGCTCTTAACCGGACTGATTTTCTATCTCTCAGTCCGGTTATGGAATTAAATAACTTTTGAGAAACGCTGTTCTTTGCTCTGTCTTAAATAGTAGTCAAACACCATGCAGATATTTCGAATGAGCAGACGGCCTTTCGGAACGACATTGATTGATGTGCTAGTCAATTCAATTAAACCATCGGTTTGCATTTGATGAAGTGTATCCAACTCTTCTGCGAAATATTCAGTAAATTGAATGTTGAAAAGTGATTCGATTGCGCTAAAGTTCAATTCGAAATGACAAATTAATTGTGTAATTACTTCACGACGCAATATATCGTCCAGGCTTAATTCAACACCACGGTATATCGGTAATTTACCCGCGTCAATTGCATTATAATAGCCTTCCATCGTCTTTTCATTTTGAGTATAGCTGTTTGCAACTTGGCCAATGGATGTAACACCAATAGCCACTAAATCACAATCTGCATGTGTTGAATAGCCTTGAAAGTTTCTATATAACGTGCGTTCACGTTGTGCGATTGCCAATTCGTCATCTGGCTTAGCGAAGTGATCCATACCAATATATACATAGCCAGCTTCCGCAAGTTTTTCAAAACTGACCTTTAAAATATCCAATTTTTCTGACGGGCTTGGTAGCTCTTCGACATTAATACGGCGCTGCGGTTTAAACATTTCTGGAAGATGCGCATAATTAAATACAGAAAGTCTATCTGGTGAGGCATCGATGACTTTGTCGAGTGTTTTAGCAAAGCTTTCTGTTGTTTGTAGCGGTAAGCCGTAGATCAGATCAAGGCTAATGGATTTAAAGTTGTTGTCTCTTGCTGCCTGAAGGACATTTAAAGTCTCTTCTTCAGACTGAATTCGATTTACAGCTTTTTGAACTTGCGGATCAAAATCCTGCAAGCCCATACTTATACGATTGAAGCCTAGTTCACGTAACAACTCAATGCTCGACCGATCTACTTCTCGCGGATCAAGCTCAATGGAGTATTCACCGCTGTCATCATCATGCAAGGTAAAGTGTTTTCTGGTTTGCTGCATTAATCCACGCATTTCATCGTGGCTGATGAAGGTTGGGGTACCGCCACCCCAGTGTAGCTGATCAATAACGCGATTATCATCAAACAAGGCTGATTGCATTTCTATTTCTTTGTAAACACGTTCCAGATAAGGAGCGGCTTTACTTCTATCTTTAGTGACGACTTTATTACATCCGCAGTAAAAACAAACAGTGTCGCAAAAGGGGATGTGGAAGTAGAGAGATAAGGGTTTGGCTTGAGGAAGTTGTCGACTCTCTTCGTTGGATTTCTCACAGAATGCCTTGTAACTATCAAGATTAATGCCTTCGTGAAACTGAACAGCTGTGGGATAGGATGTATATCTTGGCCCTGCTTTGTCATAGCGCTTGATGAGTTCTTCATCGAATATCTGTGATTGATCCATGCTAATATCCAAGTAATGTTGTCAGATTAAACGTAATTTACCGCTAATTATACTGAAATCGAGTTTTTTTAGCCACAAACAGAGATAAGCTTGCAAGAAATGAGTTTCCGGTTATGCTGTGCACTATGAAGCTGAAATTTACAAAAATGCATGGGCTGGGCAATGATTTTGTTGTGCTTGATGCGATAAATCAAGCAGTTAATTTGACAAATGAACAGATGCGTTTTATCGCTGATCGTCATTTTGGTGTTGGTTGTGATCAAATTTTATTGGTCGAAAAAACTGCTAGAGATGGTGTTGATTTTCGATATCGCATATTTAATGCAGATGGCGGTGAAGTAGAACAGTGTGGCAACGGCGCTCGCTGTTTTGCACGGTTTGTGCTTGATAATAAATTAACCAATAAAAAGTGTATTACTGTTGAGACGAATAGTGGAATTATTATTCTGGAAGCTGTGAATGGAAAGTGGGTGAGAGTAAATATGGGGATTCCCATCTTTCATCCGAAAGAAATACCTATTGCTACTGAGGAAAAATCAGACCGCTATTTGTTGAATGTTGATAATCAGGATGTTGAGTTTGGCGCCGTTTCAATAGGAAATCCTCACGCAGTCACTTTGGTGACTGATGTACAAACTGCGCCAGTAAATCAGTTGGGCAGTCTGCTGGAGTCTCATCCATTTTTTCCTCAAAAAGCAAATATCGGTTTTCTACAAATCGAAAGCCGAACTAAAGCTAAACTGCGAGTTTTTGAGCGCGGGGTTGGTGAAACCTTAGCGTGTGGTACGGGGGCATGTGCTGCAATGGTGATAGGGAGTTTGTGGGGCGAATTTGATGATTCGATAATACTGACTTTACCCGGAGGCGATTTGCAAATTGAATGGAAAGGTGAGGGCGAACCTGTTTATTTATCCGGGCCTGCTGATTTTGTTTTTACCGGTGAGATAGATATTTAATTCTTCGGAAATTAAAAAAATCCATTATACTCAACTTTCAAACTGTAACGATTCTACGAAGGAACACCATGACATCAAAAACTCAAAAAGATGGACATAACAAATCAAAAGCATGTAGTGCTAATGATGTTGATTCATTTTTAAGGAGTCATCCAGATTTCTTTTCGGAACGCTCAGAGCTATTACTGGAAATAGAAGTGCCTCACCCTGCTGGTGGTGCGGTTTCTCTTATTGAAAGGCAAGTCGCACTTTTACGACATGATAACAAAGAGCTTAAAAATCGTATTAAAGAGCTGGTGGATGTCGCAAGGGATAACGAGCAACTTATTAGTAAGCTTCACCATGTCAGTGTTGCATTGATTGAAACAGAAACTGTTGATGACTTTGTCGAAGTGTTGAGTGAACGTGTTCAAAATGATTTTTCAGCCAATTTGGTCAGTGTAAAAGTATTTAATGAAGACCTGGTTGCGGCAATTCAACGACGCGAAGTTGTTTCAAAAAATGACGATGAGCTTGCCAGCTTCGATAAATTTCTAGCGAATAAAAAACCGATTTGTGGTCGGTTTAACGCAAGTCAATTAAACTATCTCTTTTCTGATCATGCTGAAAAAGTGAAATCCATGGCATTAGTTCCTTTGGTAAATATGAATACCGTAGGAATGATTGCTATCGGCAGTGATGATCCTAACCATTTTAAAGCGGGAATGAGTACAGCTTTTCTCTCTTCCTTAAGTGATATTGCATCAGCTGTATTAAAGCGTCATTTGATTCATTAAAATGTCTATTGAGTTATCCTGGTTTGAGCAATTTTATGCATACCTGGAAAATGAAAAAAGATTTTCAAAACATACAACACTTGCCTACCAACGAGATCTGCGAGACTTTCAACAGTTTTATCATAAGTTCGAACTTCAATCTTTAAGAGACGTTACAGTCCATACAGTGAGACAATATATCGCCGATGCCAATCGGCGACAGCTGGGTGCCAGAAGCATTCAGCGCAGATTGTCTGCGCTCCGCTCATTCTATCGTTACCTTGAAAGAGAAAAGTACGTTGATGTTAATCCGGTGAACGGGGTAAAAGCGCCAAAAATACCTCAACGCTTACCAAAAATAATGGATGTTGATCAAGTACAAGCACTGCTAACAATCACTGATGACGATGCTTTAGCTGTTAGGGACGTCGCGATACTAGAGCTTTTTTATTCCAGTGGATTACGATTAACTGAGCTTGTTTCATTAAATATAAACGATTTAGACATTGCAGGAAAAACATTACGTGTCTTGGGTAAGGGAAATAAAGTACGACAAATACCGGTAGGTAAAATGGCGTTAGAAGCGCTCAAGAAATGGTTCGAAATTAGGGAATGTTGGATTAGTGACAATGAATGTGCGATTTTTATCACCCGAAAGGGTAGTCGAATATCCCAACGCAATGTGCAAGCACGGTTGAAACAGTGGGGGCAAAAGCAGTCCTTAAATACCGGACTCCACCCTCATCGATTACGTCACTCTTTTGCGAGTCATCTATTGGAATCGAGTAGTGACATTCGGGCAGTGCAAGAATTGCTAGGCCACGAAAATTTGAGTAGCACACAAATATACACCCATCTTGATTTTCAACATTTGGCTAATGTTTATGATAAAGCTCACCCTAGAGCAAAGAAAAAAACTCGCTAAGATATAGTGCCCATCTCTTCTATTTATACAGACTACCTTATCCCACGATCACCGAAAATAATGATTTGTGCTTCCCTACAATTACCGATGCAATCTCGTTCGAGATAGAAATTAAAAAAATGTGCGTCATATTATTTAAACTTATTCAGTAAATATCGCCTTGTTTTTCATTTATTCACTTAAAGTTATTACTTAATATATTGATACAATCTATTGATATTAAATAACTATATAGGTGATTAATATAGAAAGTATGACAAAATATAAATAACTCTTAAAAAGCGCTTGATATTCTGTATGAAAAATATAAAAATCATCATACCTATTATCTTTAAAAAAAAGTTGGACGTTGCAAAAGAACGTCCAATTAGATTTTCTAGGATTATCGAGAGCTGAATTCTAAAAACAAATTAAAGCGACGCCCCAATTTGTCGAATAAATCGGAGGACCGTAATAATTTATACCGCAATAAGAGAAGAGATATGATTATTAACAGAAGAAAAAAACTTAGTTCGGTAAAGGCTGTACTGAGCACTGCTTTATTAATAAATTGTGCATCAGTCTATTCGGCAGAAATGGAGATCAGCGGCGTTGCTGAAGTCGAAATGTTTTTGCTTAACACAAAAGACAATACAACGAGTGATGTCGGTTTAGCAACAGTGGAAATAGGTCTTGACGGTACTATTGCTGAGGGTGTTGATGTGCATATTTTAATGCTACATGAAGAAGATGATACACCGCTTGAAATTGATGAAGGGACTATTGCATTGTCAAATATTGCGGGAATTCCATTAAGTTTAACAGCCGGTCAAATGTACCTTCCATTTGGTAAGTTTGAATCAAATATGATTTCAGATCCCTTAACACTTGAAATAGGTGAAATCAGAGAAAGTACGGTTGCTATTGGTTATGAGTTAGATGGGATATATGGTTCTTATTATATGTTCAATGGAAATTCTGAAAACTCAGCGGATGATAACGCTTCGGATTTTGGCTTAAACGCGGGTTATACAACAAATACATTGGATATTGGGTTTAGCTATCTTAGTAGCTTCGCAGAAACTGACACCATGCAAGACAGTGTGAGCAGTGCAGGGGATAATGTTCCTGGAGGAATGGGTCTGCATGCCATCGTTAACATGGGACCCGTTCAACTAATTGCTGAATATATTACTGCAATAGAAAAATTTGATGCCGCAGACTTTGCATTTGAGAGTAATGCCAGCAAACCAAGTGCTTACAGCGCAGAAATTGCCTATACCTTGAATTTCATGGGTAAAGAAACAACAATGGCAGCCAGTGTGCAAGGAACAAAAGAGGCGGCAAGTGCAGGTCTGGCAGAGTCACGCATTATGTTAGGATTAAGCACAGTATTGAACGATAACACATCCTTATCATTGGAATTCATGAATGAATCTGATGTTGAAGGTGGGACGGGAGATGGAACAAATGTTATGACAGCGCAAATTGCCGTTGCGTTTTAAATTATATTGCGTGGAATATGAATTTAAAAACCGGTTGATTTTCTTGCATCAACCGGTTTAAGAAAAGGATGCTTTTTAATCTTTCATTTTGATCGATTTAATGGGCAGCAAGCAGAGTTAAGTAACACCTGAGCTGATTTTTTAAAATCCGGGTTAGAATAGTTCGACCTGATCTTTCTCAATCTGTTTATCTTGTATTTCAGTCGCAAGTTTAATCGCATTTTGAATAGAATCCCCTTTCATTAAAGCTTGGAAAAGAGCGCGATCTTCCTCCATGTTATAACTTTCCCCAATCTTTTCTTTGAGTTGCTGCCAACTGTTATGATCCAATAAGGAATCGGGCCGTTCAGCCATTAACATCAGTCGATTTATATTGCCGGAAGTATGTTGTAAACGCTGGGTCATTTTATCGTAGAACTGAAATCCTACGGTACCGGCTTCAACTTTGTTGAGATAGTTTTCGCACATATCAGAAATTTCAGCTTTTAATGACATATTTTTCTTGTCATTGACATCCAGCTTTTCAGCGGCGATTTTGATGCTATGAACATCGTTTACCATCTCCATAAATGTAGCGGTTAGTTTTCGAACTACAGAATTTGCTTCTTTCATGGAAATTTTTAGTTCACCAGATGCCAAGCTGAGGAAAAGATTTAACTCTTGGCTTAGATCTTCCGTAAAGTTATGATTTTCTTGAGTTGTCATAAAAGCCCTTTTCTTGAAGTTAAGAATGATTATAGGTTTTATCGTTATTAACTTTGGAAAAGTTAAGTAAAAAAGAGTTTTTTTTATTTGCTTGTTTTATAGGCATCCCCCACGGGTCGGTAAATGTTCGTTGCTAAAATGGAAGGGTAAAAAACAACCTATTTTTCCTCTACCTTGGGTAAGTTTTCATATACACTTTCTACCACTTTTTTCATCTCCTGGTCAGATACTGGTAGATACAGAAACTCTTCCCCGGCGTTTTGCATTTCTTCCAGATTTAATACGGTACCACTTGGCAAATCATCGCCGTTACTTAGCTTTCCTTGTACAGCATATAGCACCCAACGTGGTCCTTCGAGAGACAGTACAAGATAGGAGGCATCAGAGACTGCAAGTATGCTGTGTGCGGCAAGGTGAGACATCGTGCCGTAGCTTAAAACAATTCCGCCACCAAGCTCATAACCGGTCGGTACAACAACGGCTTTTGATAATTCATAGACACCAACAGTAGCGCCGCTAGCGACAGATGCTGTGGTTCCTGCAACAACGGTGGATCCAGCCAATAAATTTCCGAACAAATGGCTGCCAAGTGAGGCGGTTTGTCCGACAATAACAATACCGGAACCAGCCACAGTGCCAACGCCACCAGCAACAACCCCGACAGTGCCACTCGCTACGGTAACGCCTGCTGCCGTGAGAGGGACTCCCACATACTGCACACTTTTACCGCTAATATAACCGATGCCTTTTAACGATGTGCCAACCGTTTGTCCCGCGATTATTGTACCTGCACCAACGGCGGTGCCGCCGACAGCGGTTGTTGCAGCGACGAGATTTCCGCCAGTCAACTGAAATAAACTATAGACTGACGCAACAGCGGATACTGCAGAGGGTGCAACGATATCATAAGCCGCACCAGCGGTATTCCAGGTAACTTCAATAGCAAGATTTGTGACGGCTACGCCTTGGTGAATCACTACCATGGTGGGGAACATAACAAAATTTACCGCAATATAACCGATCGAGGCACTACCGATTTTTGTCATAGGTTCGACAATGCCATCCCACAAAACACCTTGTAATACCCAACGCGCAGATTGAAGAATAGCTAAACCAAAGCCGGTTGAATTGATGTCATTTAGACTTTCGCGAGCATTTCGAAAAGATTTGTTGACGTTTCTACCCGTATCTCTAGAAACATCACCAAGGATATTGGTAAATACCCGGTTATATTTCTTACGTTCTTTATTAGATTGATTAATACCTCGGGTAAAAATTTTACTATCTGCTGCTTTTGAGATATCACTTGCGCGATTTGATAGCTTACTCGGAACCGCAGCATAACCTTTAACAAATTGATCGCTAGCGAATAACAAACTTGACCGTGCCGCTTGGCTTGTTGATTCGGAAAGAGATGCTGCACCTTTCCAAGAGCGATTGATTAGCTGCTTGCCGCTGCTTGTGGTGTTGTCGGCAATGAATGTTCCATCAGCAACTAATCCCTCTTCTAATTGAGTGCTAAATGCCTGCATTGCTTCTGCCGTTGATTTCCCAAACTGCCATGACTCCACCACCATCTCTTTGCCGAAAGCTGATGAACGGTCAATCAGCAACCTGCCTTGTGGTGTAGTAATATCGGTAACTGACTTGCCAAGCTCTTCGCTACTGGATTTTATCTTGGAAGCGATTTCTATGCTAAATTCGGTTCCCTCAGAAACAATATAAACGGAATCAGCAGCGTTTTTTAATGATGTCATAAACGCTTGTCGAGCGCGAAGTCCCATCATTTCGCTGGCTAGTTCCAGTGGCCTTGGCCCTGCTGGTATCAATTTTATTTCGGTATTTGGGACTTCAAACGCACCATGTTTATAGAGGGAACTATGGCCTTCAGTAATCAATTTGCGAGAATGCTTAAGTGGATCTTCATTCTCATTAACAGTGCTGGCACATGAAGAGAGGAGTAGCCCCATCAGAATGAGTAGGGAGAGTTTAGTCACGTAGATCATTGGGTAGCTGTTCCATAATCTGGTTAATAACTTTTGGATCGTTAGAAATGACTTCCACCGAAATACCATGCTCTTTTAGCATGTTAAGGTCAACGACACTACCAACGGGTAAGCTGTCAACTCGTGTCTCATCGTTGTTTGAAATTAGTTCACCCTTGGCGGTGGCTATGACCAGTCGAGGTCCATCCCAAGCGAGAAATACAGCGCTATCTATTACACCCATAAATAAATGGCTTGGTATAGCGGTGAGTGCATTATATCCCAACACAATCGCAGAAGAGCTTTGGTTGATTAAAACCTTAGAGCTGCCTTTTATCGCATCATAACTCACAAATGTAACGTGTTTCCCGGTATCAACAGCGGTGTTTGCGGCAGCGCTTACACCACCAATCACAGGGGAAGCGGCTAAAAATGCAATTTGATTAACAGCGCCAATGGTTGAGCCAGTAATTTTAGCAATGGGAGTAGAGCTGAGTGAAAGAATGGCCATACCACTTAAAAATCCCGCCTCAATGGTGGGAGAAATAATTTCAATGCCAAGCTTCCCTGTGTAATAAATAGTATTCCCAATGGATTGGACGGTACGTCCGGCAACGCTTATTGCGGTACTAGTGGGCAGGAAGAT